>CALHCB010000064.1 GCA_937930695.1 uncultured Acidimicrobiales bacterium
CTGGAGTGAATGATGCTGCGCCGATTCTTGAGGTGTCAGGAATCAACAAGACGTTCGGGTCTGTGCATGTGTTGCACGATGTCGACTTCCAGGTTTTTCCCGGTCAGGTGTCGGCCCTCATCGGAGATAACGGGGCCGGCAAGTCAACGTTGGTCAAGACAATCGCGGGAATTCACCCCAAAGACAGCGGTCGGATTGTCTTCGATGGCAACGACGTCGACATTCAAAGCCCAAAGGACTCCGCTGACCTCGGGATCGAGGTGGTCTATCAAGATCTTGCGCTCTGCGAGAACCTCGACATTGTGCAGAACCTTTTCTTGGGTCGCGAGCGTCTGTCGCGAGGTTTGCTCGACGAACAGTCAATGGAACAGGCTGCAAGGGACACGCTCGCCAGCCTTTCTGTGCGCACGGTGAAAAGTGTGCGCCAGCTGGTCTCGTCTCTCTCGGGTGGCCAGCGCCAGACCGTGGCGATTGCAAAGGCCGTCCTGTGGAACTCCAAGGTGGTGTTGCTCGATGAACCAACTGCAGCACTCGGCGTGGCCCAGACTCGCCAAGTACTCGATCTTGTTCGACGTCTTGCTGAACAGGGCCTCGGAGTCGTGCTGATCAGTCACAACATGAACGACGTCTTGGAAGTCTCCGATCGAGTCTCAGCGATGTACCTCGGGCGAGTGGTTGCTGATGTGCCGGTGACTCCAGCTACGACACGAGAGTTCCTCGTCGAGTTGATCACCTCTGGTCGGTCGGGCGATGTTGGCCTGCAGGAGACGGATCAGCATGGCTGAAACCCCCGAAACAGCGCTGACTGACTTCGCGTTGGATGATGTCACGACCGACTTTCGTGGCGTGGTCCGAGAGACGGCGAGCCGGCTGAAGTCGGGCAACCTGGGTTCGCTTCCTGCGGTCTTCGCCATCATTGCCCTGGTCGCCATCTTTGGCGCCGTGAGTCCGTCGAGCTTTCTGTCGACGCTCAACTTCGCAAACCTGCTCGAACAAGCAGCATCGGTGATCGTCATAGCGATGGCAGTTTCCTTCACGCTGCTGCTCGGCGAGATTGATCTCGCTGCAGGCTTCACCGCTGGCGTTGCTGCCGCAGTTCTCGCGACGCGTCTGCAGGAGTGGCCGCTTGTTCCTTCCATCATTGTCGCCGCCTTGGTAGCGCTCGCTTTGGGCTCCTTCACCGGCTTCATGGTGGCCAAGGTCGGCATCCCATCCTTCGTGGTGACGCTTGCCAACGTTTTGTTGTTCCAGGGGATTCTGCTGTTGCTCGTGCGCGACGGCGGGAGCGTGCGAATCGAAAACGAGCTCGTAAAAGACCTGGTCGGAGGCAACATGAGTCCGACTCTCTCGTGGATCTTCCTTGGGCTCGCTCTGTTGTTGTTCGCACTCACGATGCTGCGTCAGCAGAGAGCCTCCCATGGCGCCATTCCGATGTCGCTCGTTGCGTTCAAGCTGGCTGCCACTGCGACGGTGTCGGTCGGGGTGACAATCCTTCTCAATCGAAACAGGGCATTTCCGAATGCTCCCGCTCCGATCCAAGGCATTCCTTCGGTCATCCCAGTTGTTCTGGTGCTATTGATCGGATTGACCTTTTTGCTCAGTCGGACGAGATACGGGCGTCATCTCTACGCTGTTGGTGGAAACGCCGAAGCAGCGAGACGGGCGGGGATCAACATCACTCGCATTCGTCTCTCTGCCTTTGCGATCTGCGGGCTCTTCGCAGGTATCGGCGGCGCATTCTTGGCATCCCGGGTCAACTCGGTCGATCCGAACACCGGGGCGAACGACACATTGCTGCTCGCAGTGGGCGCAGCAGTCATCGGTGGTACGTCGCTATTCGGAGGTCAGGGTCGGATGCTCAACGCCGTTCTTGGCGGCTTTGTGCTCGCTCTGATTCCGAACGGTTTGACGCTCGTCGGCAAGCAAGACGTACCGGCTCTCGGTGAGATCGACTTTGGTAGCTCGGGCACGAAGTTCATCTGCGCTGGTTTGGCGCTTCTGGTCGCCTCTTCTGTAGATGCGCTCAGTCGAAAACGATCGCTGTGACGACCCACGATCTGTGACCGTTCGTACGTGTGATCTCTCAGATCGCGTCAATTCACCAGGTCCAGAAACTCCTGACAAGAGGACAAAACATGACTGACTTTTTTCCAAACGTGACCAAACCAATCGCCTACGAAGGTCCAGACTCGGACAATCCGCTGGCATTCCGTTGGTATGACGCGGACCGAATCGTTGCGGGCAAGACGATGGCCGAACACCTCCGATTCGCTGTGTGCTACTGGCACAGCTTCTCGTGGGACGGGTTCGACATTTTCGGGGCAGGGACACTCGATCGTCCATGGATCAATGCGCCAGGGGATCCGATTGCGGCTGCGAAGCAGAAGATGGCGGCTGCCTTTGAATTCTTCGAGAAACTCGGTGCGCCGTTCTGGTCGTTCCATGATCGCGATATCGCTCCCGAGGGAGCGAGCTTCGCTGAGTCGGTGCGCAACTTGGCGATCATGGTGGATGAGGCGCAAGCGCATATGGAGCGCACCGGAAGGAAGCTCCTGTGGGGAACGGCGAATGCATTCTCCAATCCGCGCTATCAGGCGGGAGCAGCGACAAATCCCGACCCAGAGGTATTCGCATATGCAGCTGGTCAGGTGTGCGCTGCGCTCGACGCAACGCATCGACTGGGCGGGGCGAATTACGTGTTGTGGGGTGGGCGTGAGGGGTACGAGACCCTTCTCAACACCGACATGGTTCGTGAGCAGGAGCAGCTAGCTCGGTTCCTGACGATGGTTATTGAGCACAAGAAGAAGATTGGATTCTCCGGGACGATTCTTCTTGAACCGAAGCCATTCGAACCTACGAAGCACCAGTACGACTACGACGTGGCCGCGTGCCATGCGTTCCTCGAAAAGTTCGACTTGATGGGCGAGGTGCGAACCAACATTGAGGTCAATCATGCAACGCTCGCCGGTCACGACTTTGCTCACGAGGTAGCCGCTGCGTTCGGCGCGGGAATTTTCGGCAGCATTGATGCCAACGCCGGCGATGATCGGCTCGGGTGGGATCTCGATCGATTCCCTGTCTCGGTCGAGCAGATGACGCTCGGTATGTACGAGATCTTGAAGGGGGGCGGATTCTCCACGGGCGGATTGATGTTCGATGCAAAGCTTCGCCGTCAATCGATTGAGCGCGATGATCTGTTCCATGCCCACATCGGGGGAATGGACACGATGGCTCGATCGCTCCTCGCCGCATCCGCACTACTCCAAGACGGAGCGCTTTCAGGACCGGTGGCTGATCGCTACGCCGGGTGGGACGGCGACTTCGGGGGCCAGATCATGAAAGGAGAGCACACGCTTTCCGGCCTTCGGGACCGCGCCGTGGCGATGCCGGAGCCCGTTCGAGCCTCTGGTCGACAGGAAGTGCTCGAGAACGTGGTGGCCCGTTACATCGAGAGGATTCGCTGATGCCGCTTGTGGCTGGAGTCGATTCATCAACTCAGTCGACGAAGGTCGAGATCAGAGACCTTGACACGGGCGAGGTTGTCGCAACTGGGGCTGCCCCTCACCCTGCCACTGTTGCGCCTCGCAGTGAGCAAGATCCTCGGTCGTGGTGGGATGCTCTCGTCGTCGCGATGGGACAAGTGGGAACTGCTCGTTCCGACGTTGTGGCCGTATCGGTTGCTGGTCAGCAACACGGACTTGTGCTGCTCGGTGCAGAAGGTGAACCCGTTGCTCCGGCACAACTTTGGAATGACACTCGAGGAGCGGCCAACGCCTCGTCGATTGTTGAGGCGCTCGGAGCGCAGACCTGGGTTGACGCTTGCGGCAGCCTTCCGCTTGCGAGTTTCACGATCGCCAAGTTGGCCTGGATGGCCGAGCACGCACCCGAGGTGCTCGCCCGAACAGCGAAGGTCATGTTGCCCCACGACTATCTCACGTGGCGTCTCACTGGTGAACACGTGACCGACCGAGGTGACGCCTCAGGAACGGGATGGTTTGACCCTCGAGCCGGCGTGTACCGACCTGACCTGTTGGCCGCTGCGGTGGCGGACCCCGATCTGTGGTTGACCCGGCTCCCGAAGGTCGTCGGCCACGAGACCGCGGCCGGGGAGCTTTCGGGCCCGGCTGCTGAGGCTCTCGGACTGCGGAGCGGAATCCCTGTTGGGGCCGGCACTGGCGACAACATGGCTGGCGCTCTGGGTCTTGGGCTTCAGCCGGGCGATGTGGCCATCTCACTCGGAACCTCGGGAACCGTGTATTCGGTCTCTGTGACCGCGACCGCAGATGTGCATGGTGCGGTGGCGGGGTTCGCCGACGCAACGGGATCGTACTTGCCGCTCGTCTGCACGTTGAACGCCACTCGGGTCACCGACACCGTTGCCGCTTGGATGGGGACTGACGCAGCTGGCCTGAGTGAACTGGCGCTCGCTGCGGGAACGGGTTTCTCCGGGGAGTTGCTCGTTCCGTACTTCGATGGCGAGCGAACGCCGAACCGTCCCGACGCAACGGGGACGATGGTCGGACTGACAACATCGACGTCTCGAGAATTGTTGGCCCGAGCAGCGCACGACGGCGTGCTGTGTGGGTTGCTCGACGGTCTCGACGCGCTTCGTGATGCAGGAGTCGCAGGTGATGGCACGATTCGATTGATTGGTGGCGGGTCACGTTCGGGTGCGTATCGACAGCGTTGTGCGGACCTTTTGGGAGCCCCGATTGTCGTTCCTTCCACCGATGAGACTGTGGCAACCGGCGCAGCGGTATTGGCAGCCCGTCTCATCGATGGCCGGTGGTCGAACCCTCCTGACTGGAGTCTCGGCCACGGCGAAGCGGTGGACCCTCAGAGCAGCGGCGCCGAGGTGCGGAGGGTCTACGCCGAGGTCAGAGACAAGTAGCGCGAAGCGCTCCTTGGGTCAGACCCGATCTGCGTTATTGCGAGCTCGGTGACCGAAGAGCGTTGTCGTGGCTCCAAGGCCGATCAGGGCGGCGCCAAGAATCAACAGTGAGTCTTCGAAACCGGTGCGAGGGAGTTCCTCCATGGCGCCTTCGTCATCGTCGGTCTGAGCGGTGAAGCTGAGCCGGACATAGCTGATCGCCGAGTCGATTTCATCGGCGGAGAGCCGGTCGGCGAATGCGGGCATGCCGCCCTTGCCGTTGGTCACGCTCGCCACATGAACCGATCGATCTGGTTCTTGTGCGGCGATGTCGGTGAGAGGCCGTCCGGCATCGGCTCCCTCGCCTTCGGCTCCATGGCAGCCCGCACACGACGCTGCGTACACGGCGCCCCCCGCTTCAATCTGCGCAGGATCGTCGGTTGGATCTTGTGCTGAGGCTGTTCCAGCTCCGAAAAAACCGACGACGAGGATGATCGGGGTAGCCCATCGCACGATGCGAGCTTTGTGGTCAATCACGGGTTTCTCCTAGTGCTTAAATATTTAATGACACTCTAGGTTGAGCAGGTCAAGCACGCAAGACATGGGTAGGCAATGGGCCTTCCCGCCTCTGGTGGGGGTGGTTCTGCCTGTACATGAACATCGGCGTTCTGCCGAAACAACAAGGGTCGATGACATTGGGAAACCGGTGGCGTCGACTCCATCTCTGGGTGGGCTGCTGTCCCAACAATTGTTCACCCAGAACCAACCGAGCTCTGCGAAGCACGGGGATGGGCGAGCAGCGGAATCGTGTCACCAACATGGCAACGATTCCGCTTCTCGCAGTTTTCGTCAAGGTTCGGCTTCCGTGCCGGCAGCCTCGGAGTTCTAAGGTCAGGCGACACGTGTTCTCCGGAGGTATGCCATGGCCAGCGATCAACCCGAACTGACGATTGAGTACATCAGAGACGTGTTGGCCGAAGACATACGTTCGGCTGCTGGTCCGGGGAAGGCGACGGGGGAGTACAACCGGCTCTTCATTGAGAGTTTCAGAGAAAACGGCGGTCGGATGTCGGGCGGGCTCGCTCAGGTTCCGTGGATGCTTCTCACCGCAACGGGTGCCAAGTCTGGAAAGGAGCGAACTGTGCCTCTGGCCTACTTCGAGCGAGACGGCCGGTTCTTCATCATCGCCTCGAAGGGCGGCGCTCTCACGCACCCGGCATGGTTTCACAACCTCCGAGCGAACCCGGACGTTGTCGCTGAATACGGCGAGGAACCGGTGGTTGCCACCGCGATCGTTCTCGAGGGGGATGAGCGAGACGAAGTGTTCGCCTGGGTGGCTGATCAGAACAGCACGTTCGCCAAGTATCAGTCGCGAACCGATCGGGTCATCCCGGTGGTTGAACTCGTTCCGCGGCAAGTACCTGACTGAGGAAGCGAGCACCTCCTGCCTGTGCGACGTTGTCAACTTCTATTGACAACGTCGAGATCGTCAACGAAAGTTGACAAATGGCCGTTTCCGATATGCGCGATGCATTGCCGTCGCCGGATGATCCTGATGCCGCACTTGGCGCGGTTGTGGCGCTGCGCTCGCTGGCTGACCGGCTTGAAGCCGCAGCGGTCGCCACCGCGGTGGAACAAGGCTGGACCTGGAAGGAAATCGCGCAGTCGTTGGGCGTGAGCAAGCAGGCCGTCCATAAGAAGCATGCGCGCAAACTCCCGAACAGAAAGCGTGATCGATGAACATGATCCAGAAATTTCGAGCTCGACAGCGCGACATGAAAGCGCTGTCGACGCTGATCTCGACCAGCCTTGAGCGCGCGCAGCGGGACGGCGCCTCGTATGCGGGCGCCCAACATCTCATCTTGAGTTCGCTCGAGATGTCAGACGGCACGACTGAACGGGTCTTCGGGGAGCTGCAGATGACCGGAGCGCTCTTCGCCGCGGCCGTTGCAACTCAGGAAGCTCAGGCGCTCCTCGATCTAGGTGTTGCGCCCGAGCTCGCAGAATCTGCACCTCCGGAAGGGGCGGGAACGGGCAAGTATGGAAAAGCAGATGCCACGTTCGAAGCCGCCCTCGAGCACATACACGACGTTCACAACGAGCACGCTGACTATCGACCGCTTGTGGGGGCCCATGTGCTGGCGGGCGCAGCGTCGATCGATCGGGGGGTGACCGCTCGTGCTTTGCGCGAAATGGGAATCGACCGCGCGGTACTCATTGCTGCTGCCCGAAGGGAATTTGTTTTGTAGCAAGTCACACGGTCGACGTGGCATGGGTGGCGCCGGTGAGCGGAGCGAACGACGTGATGTTGCGTAGGTGCGTTTTGGCGCCCTGGCGCC
>CALHCB010000065.1 GCA_937930695.1 uncultured Acidimicrobiales bacterium
GATGTTCGGGACCCTCCAGCGAACCAGTGATTCGAATCCGAGGATTTCGGCAGAGTCAATGTCGACGATCGGTTGGGCATAGAGCTCGAATTGGCCGTCGTCGAACGCCTCATCGATTCCGGCGTAGAGATCCTCCCGAACTCGCCCATGGGCTCGAATCTCCGGTGTGCAGATAACAAAGGGGGATTCATTCGCCTTGGCTTCGTACAACGCAATGTCGGCAAGTCGAAGCAGTTCCCCGACGTCGCTTGTGTCGCTGGTCGACTCGACAACTCCGACTGAGGTGGCGGGCCGAACGACGAGTCCGTCGAGAACCACCGGTTCCGTCACAACCTCAACGATGTTCTCGGCTGTCGCCCGCGCGTCGATTCCAACAGAGGGAACCGCAATGGCGAACTCGTCGCCACCCAGCCGAGAGACCACGAAGGCATCGGACAGTTGGTCAAGCCGTCGGCCAACTTCTTGAAGGAGTCGGTCACCGATCGCATGGCCGAGCGCATCATTGACCTGCTTGAAGCGATCGAGGTCCAAGAGCATGAGCGTGACGTCGTCGTTGCACTCGAGCCACTCGGTCACGACATCTCGAAACGCAACACGGTTGAACAGCCCGGTGAGGGAATCGCGCTCAGCGAGCGCCCGCATGCGTTCTTCGGCAGCTCGTTGTTCAGTGACATCGACAAATGTCATGGCGACGGCACCACCGCCGAGTGAGAAAATGTGAGCGTCCACAACATGGCCGGCGACCGACTCTCCTGTCGCGGGAACTTCCTGTTCGAAATAGGGCTGTCCTGTCCGCGCGACGCCTTGAGCTGCATCCAGCAGCCCAACAGCATCCATTCAATGCCTGGCATCGGCGAGAAGCTGCGACACCTCACAGGTTGGGCGGCCGAAGAACTTTGCACCCATGGCGTTGACGAGGGTGATCGTCAGTATTCCAGGATGGCGACGGTCCACAGCCTCGAGAATGAACACGCCTGTGGCGACGTTGCTGACGATCTGCTCGTACTGCTGGAGGCGATCCGATCGGCGAGGCTGCCAATCTGGATCTGGATTGAAGAACAGCTGCTGGGGTGATGTTGAAGTCATGGGCTCGTGCGCGTTGGTCGGCTCGTTCAGCGCATTGGTTTCTACGACTCCGGCCCGCTCGATCTGGAATCAAGACTTCGTCAAGAAACCTGACCGAGCTGCCTATTCCTTGTTCTTCTGAACCTCGAAGATCGAGGTGTAGCCACGAGACCAATCCGGGGCCGCCGGCATCCGGCGTCCCCCAATCTCGATGTGCGTCGGAGCCCCGCCTCGAACGATCTGATGGCCGGAACGGCCCGTTGCTCCATTGGCGCCAACCCCGATCAGCGGATAGGAGTCGGCCCGGGAGTAGGTCTGAAGTAAGAGCGGGCGCATGCGATCCGACAGATTTGGTTCGGAGCCATGAACGGCGCAGCAATTGTGCACCGTGACCGAACCCGCGGGCCCCTTCAAATAATCGGCCGAATCGAGATCAACTGTTTCGAGGTCGGTCTTGGAAAGGGAGCCTGTCCAGGATCCGTTCTCATCGGCAAGGTCATAGAGCTGTCCCTTGTGGCTCTGGGGCACGATTCCCATGGGTCCCATCTCGTCGTCGACATCGCGGAGGTACACGCCGATCGTGAGCGGTGAGAAGTCGGTGTGGGGCCAGAACTGAATGTCCTGGTGCCACTTGACCTCGTCGCCACCCGAGTGCCACTTGATGTTGAGTTTTGAGTGGTGATAGCGAATGTCCGGCCCGAGGATGGCTTGTGCGAGATCGGTTGCCGGGCCATCCAACGCGAATTCGGCGAAGGTCGGGTCCAGGTCGGTTGGTTGGTTGATTCGGCGAAGACGGGGGTTCTCTGGGGTGTGGCTCGGTTCGGTGTCGAAGCGGCGATCGTCAGGCGCTGCAGTTCTCGAAATTTCGATGTACTCGTCGAGCGTTGTGTTGAGACGCTGCATCCAAGCTTCGTCGATCCATGACTCGAGGGCGAGGTAGCCGTCGGCCTGGTAGCGCTGGAGTTGCTCATCACTGAGCAGGCGAGATTCGAGTTCGGTTCCCATGCGGCAACGCTACGTGCGAGGCTGGCAGGGTGCCAGACGACAAGACAACGACCGCCCTCACCAATCAGAGTGTTGAGCTGCTGCAAACAATGATCCGGAACGCCTGTGTGAACGACGGCACGCCGGAGTCGGGCCAGGAAGTTCGAAATGCAGACACCTTGGAGTCCTTTCTAGAAGGCACGGGTCTCGATATCGAACGCTTCGAACCGACGCCGGGCCGCGTCTCACTTGTCGCTCGGATCGAGGGTTCTGATCCCAACGCCAAGAGCTTGTGTCTGATGGGCCACACCGATGTGGTCCCCGTCAACCCGGACGGCTGGGACCGGGACCCTTTCGGCGGAGAGATCACTCCGCTTCCAGACGGCAATGCGGAGGTCTGGGGTAGGGGAGCAGTCGACATGCTGAACATCACGGCATCCCAGGCGGTTGCCTTCAAGCATCTCGCCCAGTCAGGCTTCAAGCCAAAGGGTGACCTGATCTACTTCGCCGTTGCCGACGAAGAGTCCGGGAGCGCACACGGCGCTCGTTGGATGGCCGATAACGCGGCAGATGCAATTCGAGCGGACTACGTCCTCACCGAGAACGGTGGTTTGCACGGCGGCACTCCGAACTCTCCGGTCATCAATGTCAACGTCGGTGAGAAGGGAGTCGCATGGCGCCGACTCCGTGTGAAGGGAACGCCGGGCCACGGTTCGACGCCGTTCCGGCGCAACAACGCGCTGGTGAAAGCTGCCGCGGTCATCAACCGCATAACCGAGTACCGGCCACCGGCCCGCTTCTCGGAGCTATGGCGTGAGCGAGTCGAGACACTTGGTCTCAGCGCCGAGGAGAACGCGATTCTGCTCGATCCGGACAAGATCGAGGACTTGCTTGATGAAATGCCGGCGTCGGCGGCCGCCTATCTCTATTCGTGCACGCACACGACGTTCTCGTGCAACGTGATCGATGGCGGCAACGAGATGAAGACGAACGTCATCCCGGATGACGTCATCCTCGAAGTCGACGTTCGCACGCTGCCAGGTGAGTCTGCTGCCGATGTCCACGCGCACCTGCACGCCGCTCTCGGTGACCTGGCCAACGACGTCGAGGTCGAGCCGCTCATGAACGACATCTCGACAATGAGTCCCATCAACACGCCCCTGTGGGATGCCCTCCAACGGTCGATCAACGATCCGTTTCCGGATGCCCGTCTCTCGCCGCAGATGATCGTCGGGTTCACCGACTCGCGGATTTATCGAGAAATGGGAGCGATCGCATACGGCGCAGGGCTACTGAGTCCGATCATCGATGCATCCGAATTTGGTATGAGGTTCCACGGCCACAACGAGCGAATTGATGTTGAGTCCATGCGATTGAGTACCAAGTTGTGGCTCGACGTCTGTGGAGACCTGCTCGGCTGAACCGCGAGACCGACGTCACAAACAACGTGTCGGGCGGACAACAGAACAGCGGGAATCCCTCAGTCATCGTGGAGGCATGATCCTTCACCGAACCGCACGCAACTCACGCACACGATTCCTGGCGGCACCGCTTCTCGCGGTTCTGTTTGCCGCCGCATGCGGCGGCCCTGGCGACGCGCCAGCTGAGTCGGCCGGCCCGGTCACGACGCTTTCGAGTGGCGCTCCCGTCGAGACCACCGGTGCCGACGTTGTCGGCGGAGTCTCTGCGGAGGCCGATGGCGATGAGCTGGCTGCGCCGAGTGACGTTGTTGTGCAGTCGGGCTCTTCCGATGTTTCTGAAGACGGAGAAACACCAGAGCCCGCAGAACCTGCTGGTGACGGTGCAACCGGAGACTGCCTCGTCGGCAGTTGGAAGATTTCGGCCGCGAACCTGGATGCCTACTACGACGAGCTCGAGGAAGCAGGGGTCGCCTTTGATCTCAGCGGCAATGTTCTGCTTGCCCTCAACGCCGATGGCACGTTCGTCTACACGCCAACCTTTGGGTTTGAAATGACTATCGATGGGATGACGGCTTCTGGCCATTCCTCAGGGCAGGCGAGCGGCGTCTACACGGCGGAGAACGGGCAATTGACCCTCACCGGAACCGAAGACGGAACGGACTTCACCATGAGCATGATGGGTATGACGATGTCCGCATCAGATCTGGGTGTCGGCCTCGTTGGCTTCTCTGACCTTGCAACTCCCTACGGCTGCCAAGATGGGCTGCCATACATGGAGTACCTGACACCGAATGGAACCCATCGGATGCAGTACGAGCAGGCGTAAGCGGCACGACTCAGGCGGTGACCCGGGCGGGGAGATCAAGCCCGAAGCGTTCGACGTCCCCCGCCAAGTCGAGGGGAGCGGTCGTCACGTCGTCCACGGTCGGATCGAGTAGGTCGACCGGCACCGCCCACAGAACTTCGAACTCCAACCCGTCCGGATCCTTTGCATACAGACTGCGTGAGACACCGTGGCTGCTTTCCCCGACGAGAGAGCCCACATCGAACAGTCGAGTTCGAATGTCGATGAGTTCTCGCAGCGTCTCGACTTCCCACGCCAGGTGATACATGCCGACGTTGCGGCGCTCGGTCGGTGGCCCCGCTTCAGAACCAATGGAGAACACGCCGAGATCGTGGTCGTTGAGCGAATTTGGGTGAGTCTGGAGAAAGATGGCTCCGGGAACGGCCTTGGCGACGTGAAATCCGAGGTTGTCGACATAGAACGATGCGGTGACTTCAGCATCTCGGACCCAGAGGACGGCGTGGTTGAGACGAGTTACGGCCATGCTGGACTCAACGTCTCGCAAGCTCAGATTCTTCCCTGAGCGCCAGCCGTCACAACGAGCGACGCATCCGTACCTCGTCTTTGCACGGATCCGAAGGAAGCGGAGCATGGTCGCCCGTGAGAATGAATCCGCAACGCTCGTAGAACGCTTGTGCCCGGTCATTACCACGGGTCACCCACAATTCGATGATGTTGCCTCCAGAGTCCGCAGCCCACGCGATCACCGCGTTGACGAGATCGGACGCTGCTGAGGATCCTCGATGCGGGGGAGCTACCCACATCGAGACGAGTTCGTATGGTCCATCCGAAGTCGGGCGATATCCACCGACGATCCCGATCGGCGTTGTGCCCTGAGCAGGAAAGGCGAGAAACGTTGCGTTGTCTGGACCCGTTGATCTCTCGGCAGTCGATGTGGCCCAGTGATCGTCCGAGTACGCCACTTCCTCGGCATGTGTTTTCCCAAAGGCACTGGGCGAATCAAGCAGCGCAGCCAACCGAATGGTGCGCGTGATCTCGACATCGGCGGGGGTGACTCGGCGAACGTGGTGAGATGCATCGGCTGGCCTGCTCATACAGAGACGGTAGGACGCAATGAACGTCGAGTCATACGACTTTCCGTCTCGTCGCTACGATCTCAGTGTGATTGGACGACCTCGCCCCGCTGTTGATGCACTTCCTTCCTACCGGCCAGGAAAGGACGCGGCCCAAGCGGAGGAGGAGCACGGCATCGATGACGCCATCAAGTTGGCATCGAACGAAACCCCCTGGGGGCCGGTTCCTTCAGTGGCCGGAGCCTTGGCCGGTGCGATCGAAGGCATCAATCGCTATGCCGACCATCGGGCCACAGAACTCCGGGAACGACTCGCCGAATGGGTCGGCGTTGAGGTCGATCAGGTAACCGTCGGATGCGGATCTGTGGGCATTCTGCAGCAACTTTTCCTGACCTACGTCGACCCCGGCGACGAGGTCATCTACCCGTGGCGGTCGTTCGAGGTCTACCCAGTCTTCGCAAAACTGGTTGACGGTGTGTCTGTCACGCCGCCACTCGTAGACAACGGCTTTGACCTCGATGCGGTTGTCCGGGCGGTGACCGATCGCACGAAGCTGATCGTCCTCGCCAATCCGAACAATCCGACGGGCACGGCATTCTCGACCGCCGACCTCAGGCAGTTGTTGAACAGCGTTCCGGACGACGTGATCGTGGTTCTTGATGAGGCATACCGGGAGTTCATGGACCCGGCGCTCGGGAACCCCGTGACCGACCTGCTTCCCCAGTTCCCGAATTTGCTCGTCACCCGGACATTCTCCAAAGCGCAGGGGCTTGCGGCGCTCCGCGTTGGCTACGCCGTCGGAGACCCTTCGGTCATTGAGTCGATCGACAAGACGCTCTTTCCCTTCGCCGTGAACGCCATGGCGCAGGCCGGTGCCATCGCATCGATCGAGGCGCACGACGAAGTCATGGAGCGCGTCGAGCAAATCAAGTCCGAGCGCGCCCGTGTTGTGTCGGCACTGCGAGAGGCAGGTCAGTCGATCCCCGATCAGCAGGCGAACTTCGTATATCTCCCGCTCGGAGAATCGACGATGGACGTCTGTACCAAGCTCGAAAGGCTTGGCCTCGTCACCCGACCGTTTGCGGGCGAGGGGCTTCGCATCACGATCAGCTCGCCAGAAGAAAACGATCGTCTGCTGGCGGGACTGGCCGAGGTTCTCGGCTAGATCGGATCAGCTTTGTGAGGCAGACCGCTCGACCGCGAGATCGATCGTGGCGATCATTCGCTGCTTCAATGCGGGCACGTCGATGCCCTCGGTGCTCTTCTTGCCCTCGAGGTATCGGGAATACACCCCGTGGAGAATGCACGCGGTCTTGAAGTAGTTGTACGCCCGGTAGTACTCGAGGTTGGACAGATCGGCGCCTGTCCCCGCTGCGTAACGCTCGATGAGAAAATCAGGCCCGTCGAAGCCCGGCGCTGTCGTCGCTCCCGAGTGCATCGCCGGTGAGGGCTCCGCATCGGGATCACCCCAAGCGTTGAGAGCGTAGGCAAAGTCGGCCAGCGAATCGCCAAGTGTTGCGATCTCCCAATCCAGCACAGCAGTGAGGTTGCCCTGCTGATCGACCATGCAGTTGTGCAATCCGTAGTCGCCGTGGACGACACGAGCGGGTCCTTGCTCAGGTAGGCGATCGTTGAGCCAGGTGTGCAGCTCATGAATTCGATCGTCGTCGTACACCGCCGCCTCCTTGGAGGCCTCCCAGGAGCCGTACCAAGTCCGAATCTGGCGTGCTACGTAGCCGTCTCGACGACCGAGGTCGCCAAGCCCGACATCGTCGGGCTCGACGGAATGCAGCGCAGCAAGCGTGTCGATGAAGGACTCGCCCAATTGTTTGCGTGCCGGGAGATCCAGCCACTCTTCGACGAGTTCGGGCGTGTACATCGCCTTGCCAGTGACCTCACTCATCACATAGAAGTGCGCGCCGGTAACGGAAGGATCTTCGCAGTAACCGTAGGCAACCGGAACGGGGACCGCTGTGGGGCCGAGACCGGATATCACCTTGAACTCGCGACCCATGTCGTGAGCCTTGGGTAGGAGTTCGCCTTGTGGCGGACGTCGGATGACGGCCCGCTTACCGTTCTGATCGCCGAGAGCGTAGGTCAGATTGGAGTGTCCGCCTTCCAGCTGGGTCCACCTGAAC
This sequence comes from uncultured Acidimicrobiales bacterium, assembly GCA_937930695.1. Classification (GTDB taxonomy): domain Bacteria; phylum Actinomycetota; class Acidimicrobiia; order Acidimicrobiales; family SZUA-35; genus CALEWY01. The sequence goes on from CALHCB010000065.1 coordinate 7,487, forward strand.
GGAGGGGTGAGCCCTTCGACGTTCTCTCTCACCCAGTTCTCGACCGACTCCACGTCGTAACCGGGGATGGATTGGCGAGCGTCGCCTTGAGGGGTGCTTGAATCTGACATCGAAAGGGACACTACTGTCAACCGCATGATTCGTTCGAGTGGAGCAGCCGTCGGAATGGTCACCGCACTCGTGGCTGCACTGTTTTCAGCGGTACTGGCCGCTCCCGTCGGAGCGGGTACGTCGGGCATTTCCCACGTGGTGCAGCTTGGCGATTCGTACTCGGCGGGTTACGGCGTGTTGTCGAACTACCGGTCGGCGAGCTCGGGAACGTGCCTGGAGCCTGGCTTCTTCAATTCGACCGTGGTCCCTGGGGGTCGTTTGGCGACCCAGCTCGGCGTCACGCTCGACTTCCAAGCCTGTGGTGGTGCGGAGATCGACGACGTGGTGGATCAGTTCCGCACCTCACGGTCCTCGATCCCGGGAGATGGGTCTGGCTCTCTGGTCGTGTTCACCGCTGGCGGAAACGACCTGCGAAGTGTGCGGGGAGAGATGTGGCCCGACATTCTGCAGCGGTGCATCCTCTGGGACACGAGCTGCGAGAAGCGGAGCAACAATCATGCGGCGAATCTCGACGTGATTCGAGCCCGCATGGTTGCGCTCGTCGACGAAATTTCGGTCTCTGCCCCCGGCGCACAGGTTCGCGTCCTGGGCTACCCCGAACTCATGCAGCGAACGCCCGGCTGTTGGGGCGTCACCGGCGTTGATCGGAATGAAGCCGACTTTCTCGATTCGATCGCTCGGAATCTGAATGACGTGCTCGAGTCTGCTGTTGGAGAGGTGGCGGTGTCGAGGGGCGGTGACATCGAGTTCGTCGACGTCGAGGGTGCCTTCGACGATCACGGTGCGTGCCAGACCTCGTGGAGCGGACAGCGCTTCGTCAACGACACGGTCTTCGTTCCCTGGTCGCTGCGGGTGGCCTCGAACTCGTTCCATCCGACCGCCACTGGCTACGTCGCCTACAGCGAGGCCCTCAATAGCTCGCTCTGAGCCGTCTCGAGCCTGTGGGTCAGCACGCGTGTGGAGAGCAATTCGTTGCGATCAGTTCTCGACGGCGGCGACCGCGGCATCGAACCACAGAGGAGCGAACCAGGCTGCACCTTCCGCGGTGAAGTGGGTCTGGTCTCGGGCGCCCTCGCGAATCTGAATGCCATCAATGATCTCGGGGCACGGGTTGGCGTCGGGGCACAGAATTGAATCGACCTCGATGAACCAGAGCCCGTCTCGGCCCTCGACTTGGTCCCGGAAGTCTGCAGTCGCAGCTCGAATGGAGTCATCCTGAAGCTGGATGTCAGCGCAGCGTCGAGGATCAAGTGCACCTTCACAACCGACAGGGTCAATGCTCCTGAGCGGGGGAATGGTGATGACGAGCGGAAGACCCTCACTGAGGAAGAAGTCGAGCTGCACGATCCACTCCTTCACGAGGTCTTCTTGCCAGGCAGGCTCACCCGTGAGAAGCACGGTGCCGTCGTCGGCGAAGCGAGGGATCGTCGACTGCAGGTCGTGCCAGATGATCAGATCCGGGTCAGCTTTGATCAGCTCTTGGTAGGAGGGAATGACCTGGGTGGCGCACCGCTCCGCATATGGCGACTCGGTGCCGTCTGCGTTCGCGAGCGGCTCAGAACCCACGGGACAGGCCGGAAAGGCTGCTTCCAAGAGTTGCCATCCACGATCTGCAGCAGCAGTTCGCAGTCCCGGATAGGCCGAGACGACGAATGAGTCGCCAACGACCGCGACGACGTCGATCGGCTCGGGAGGTGCTTCGGTGGTGGGCGTTGCGTCGGTCTCGGTTTGGTCCTCATCGGGATCCTCAGCATCCAAACGACCATCAGTTTCGTCTGTCTCAGCGAGGGCGTCCGCAAGCTGCAACGGACCTGTTGCCGCATTCGATGCCCACTCAGGCGTCGCGTCTGGCAGGTTGAAATAGACCGTGCCCGCGGTGAACAGCGAAACGACGGGAACCAACATCGCCAACCGGCGGGGCGAGAGTTCGAGCCCGAACAAGGCGCCGTTCTTGCGAATTGGTCGTTCGACGAGTTGGTAAGAAATGAAGGCTGCTGCGGCTGTCGCCGCAATCGTGGCTGCCAACACCACCAGGGTCGACTCGAGCCCAGCGTTGTTCCGCAGCCACAAGATGATCGGCCAATGCCACAGATAGACGCCGTAGGAGATGAGTCCGATGGCGGTCATCGGTTTGGAGGCAAGGAGCTGTTTCGTGGGTGACTCCGTCTCGAGCGCCACGATGAGCCCAGCCGTCACGACTGCGACGGCAACTGCTCCGCCGTAGTAGTAGACCGCAGACTGATCACTGATGAAGACGAACATCGCACCAAGCGTTGCGAGAAGCGCTGGCGTCGCCCGTCCCAACATGGTGAACACTGCGCGATCTGCCCGAACGTGCATGGCCCACGCCAACAGCACGCCGATCAACATCTGAAAGATGCGAGAGTCCGTGCCGTAGTACGCCCGAGAAGCAGACGCCGGGTCGTACAACACCGCCATGGTGGCGATCGACGCAACCGTCCCGATAGCGAAGAAGGCCCGGAGCCAGCGGCGCCGATTGGCTGCCAGGCCGAAGGCCATGAGCAGGGGAAATCCGATGTAGAACTGCTCCTCGATGGCGAGCGACCATGTGTGGCGCACCGGCGAGGCGTCGGTGTAGAGCGTGAAGTACGAGCTGTCGGTCACGACAAAGAACCAATTCGCGACGTAGAAGAGCGCTGCCATCAGTTCGTCACGACGCGACGAACGAAGCAGCGCATCGTCGAGCAAGATGTTCTCCACGATCGCGATCACGAGAATCGCCACGATGAGTGCCGGCATGAGCCGACGGAATCGCCGTGTCCAGAATCCCGGCAGGTCGATCCTGCCATTCTCGTCGTATTCACGCAGAAGCAGAGTGGCGATCAAGAATCCCGACAGCACAAAGAAGATGTCGACCCCGAGAAACCCTCCGGGGAGCCAACCATCGTCGACGTGGTAGACCACGACAGAGCCAACGGCGATGGCCCGAAGCCCATCGAGGGCTGGCCGATATGCAAATGTCGAGCCGTGCTTCGCCACGGCGGCCAAATCTACTTCGCCAGTGGAGCGATTAGCGGTGACCGGGCGCCATATAGAACCAAACGGGGAACGGCCCACCCTGGTCCTGTATCGCCTGACGTGCTTCCATCAACGTCTTGCCACCTTCGGTGGAGGCAAAGAACCAAGCTTCGGCCGCACGTCCGTCTGGGACGTCTCCCGATCCGTCGAGGGCGCCGACCAGTTCGAGCGCCGCTTCCTCGTAGTAGGTGCGAATGTCGTGGCACAAGGCTGTGGTGTTGCCACCCGGGATGCCGACCTCTTTCCACGGCTCGCCGTCAACGATCTTCTGAAGCGTCAACAGGGCGTCTGGCACGCCGTCCGCATCGATGCTGCGGCCAACGTTTGTGGAGCCACGGGTGGCCAGTGAACGGTCGTACGCCTTGCGGAGCCCCTGAGCCTCATCAACCGCCGGATGGAGGTTTGGATCAAATCGAGGAGGGATCTGGCACGTCAGCGGTGTCTCGTCAGCCTCGATCGAAACCGGGTGCTGAACAAGGACTGGGCCAGCGTTTTCGTCGAGAAGTTCAAATGCCCGGAGCAAGACGTCGTGCTGGAATTCTGCGTCGTTCGGACGGCCGAGCGGACGTCCCAGTGGGAACTCGCAGTGGAGCGTGCGGGGGGCGTTCATCCGTTCTGCGACAGAACGGGTCGAGGAAAGCACGATGGTGGCGATCCCAGCTTCTTCAAAAACGTGTGCGAGCGTACTCACGGTACGCGTACAAAGAGGTCAAACGGGGGTGAGTAACACCACATCGACGCCGTCGGCCTTCATCTCCGCTGCTGCCCGCGGACCCGAGTCGAGACGAAGCGTCGACACATCATCAGGCTGATTTCCAGCGAAGGACACGTGACGGGGAGCGACCGCACCGATCACGCCGTCGTCGACGAGTTCAGTCAATCGATCGATTGGATAGACGACGTTGAGATCGATGGCGACACCCGTTCGATCAAAGTTCGGGCTCCAGTGACCTAACACGAGGTTGCGCTCTGCACCTTCGATCATCCGGTAGCTGGTGTCACCGGCTGAGAACGCCTCTCCGTCGGCGGGATAGAGCGCGGCGGAGGTCACGATGCCGACCGTCGCTTTGTTGAGTGAGACGGGAGTGGTCCACGGGGTCGAGGAAAACTCGGGGACGGGCAGGCCATCGCCTGCCTCGCGCATCTTGCTATCGCCTGTTGCGGTCATGCTGGAACGGTAGAGGTCCTGCGCGCTCGCGTCGATTTGAACGCCCGAAATCGGGCCGGGAGCTAGTTCCGAGGAACGTCGCTCCAGGCGACGCTCTTGTCGACTCTGGGCTCGCCAGGAAGACCGAGGACCTGCTCGCCGATGATGTTGCGCATGATCTCGGAGGTCCCGCCCTCGATTGAATTGGCGCGGACTCGCAAGAAGGCGTGTCCGATCCCGTTCTCGACACCGGAGACACTCAGTTCCTCCGGCCGGCGGAACGTGAAGTCGTAGTTGACCATGCCGTCTGCGCCGAGCAGGTTGAGACAGAGGTTCGTAATCTCTTGGTTGAGTTCGGCGTGCACGAGCTTGGCAATGGACATCTCCGGACCGGGGTTGCCTGCCTTGCGATTCTCGCCCGCTCGAATGTTGGTGAGACGAGAAACCTCGGCCTGCACCCACATGTCCATCAATTCGTCTTTGTGCGCAGCGGTCTTGCGGTCTTCGGGGAGCTCGCTCCAGATGTCGACCGCAGCAGCAATGGTGCCAGAACCGCGCTTTGGAGGGCCGCCCGAACCTGCGCCAATCGCGTTGCGTTCGTTCATCAGCGTCGTGAGAGACACGCGCCACCCATCACCGGTATCGCCGATACGGTTTTCGTCCGGAACCCGAGTGTCGGTCATGTAGACCTCGTTGAATTCAGCCTCTCCCGTGATCTGACGGAGGGGACGGACTTCAACTCCAGGGCTCTTCATGTCGAGAGCGAAGTAGGTCATGCCTTTGTGCTTTGGCGTGCTGGGATCAGAACGGGTGACGAGCATTCCCCAGTCGGCGAGATGCGCCATCGTGTTCCAAACCTTCTGGCCGTTGACGATCCACTCATCGCCATCACGCTCGGCCTTGGTTCCGAGTCCGGCAAAGTCCGAGCCTGCGCCGGGCTCGCTGAAGAGCTGGCACCAACGCTCTTCGCCACTGAACATCGGGCGGAGAAAGCGCTTCTTCTGTTCGTCGTTTCCGTGGGTGGCGATCGTCGGCCCAGCGAGGTACATGAAGAACGTTGCGGGGTCCGCAGGCTTGGCCCCTGCCTCTCGCAACTCGGTTTCGACCAGCTTCTGCATCTGTGGTCGCAGTCCGAGGCCGCCGAAGCCCTTCTCGAAGTGAACCCATGCCAGACCTGCGTCGTACTGATAGCCGCGAAAGTCCTGACGGCTCATCGTCGTCGGGTCATGGTCTCGGACCAGCGCAGCAACGGCGTCGCTGACCAGCTTGGATTCTGCTTCTTCGGAGATCATGGTTTCGGCCATGCGTGATTGTCGCCCATGACGGACTCTCGTCCCAATTCATCGTTGAGATTCAGCCGGTCAGCTGCTCGACGTTGAACCTATTCGGAGACTCGCGCAGGCAAAGTGAAGCAGAACGTGGATCCAGTTCCCGGAACGCTTTCCGCCCAGATCGCGCCATCGTGGTATTCGATGATCTCACGGCAGATCGGGAGCCCCAGTCCGGTACCGGTCGGCTTCTCCGTAAGCGTGTCGCCGACCTGGCGGAACTTCTCGAAGACCGACTGCAGATCCTCCTCGGCAATTCCGGGGCCGTGGTCGATCACCCGGACGGTCACGTTGAGATTTGAGGCGACGGCGTTGATGACGACACTGCCCTTTGGCGTGAACTTCAGTGCGTTCGCCAGGAGATTGATCATGACCTGGACCAATCGGTCGTGATCGCCGGTCACGGTCGGGAGGTCGGCAGCGGAGTCCACGATGACGGAAATGCCGCCATGGTCGGCAATGGAGGAGGTGGCAGCAACGGCTTGGGCGATCACCTCGTCCATGTGCACGATGGCTTCTGCCCATTCCATCTTTCCCGCCTCGATCTTCTCGAGATCGAGAACGTCGTTGATCATGGACGTGAGGCGTTTGCCCTCGAGATGAACGATTTCGAGGTTTTCCCTGGTTCGGGTGACGGCTTTTTGCGCTCGCTCGTTGGATGCGTCGACGGCCGGAAAGACCCGATCGTCGAGCTGCTTTTGGGCCAATCGAACGAATCCGAGAATGGATGTGAGCGGTGTGCGCAACTCGTGAGAGACGTTGGCGAGGAATGTCGACTTGGCTTCCGAAGCGGCTTCAGCAGCTGCAGTCGCCTCTGCCCACTGGGCAGTGCGAATCTCGACTCGGTCCTCGAGCGTTCGGTACGTCTGTGCCCCATCGACCGCAACTGCGATCTGGGAGGCGACGGTCTGGAGCAGGGAGGGTTGCTCCGCATCGAACGGTCTGGCGCTGAGGCCGTTGTCAACGAAGACAGCGCCCAAACGCCGACCCCGACTCACGAGGCTGACACCAAGAAGTTCCGTGGCATCGTCGATCCAAACGGGGAGATCGACCTGATCGGCTGTGAGAAGGACGGGATCGGTCGAGTCAGCGACCTGATCGGCGACCGAAAGGAGTTCTCGAGCAATCGGTCCTCGTCGTTCCGTGAGATCTTCGTGCGCACCGTTGATCGACCGCATTTGAGCAGAGTCGATCTCGTTACTGTCACGGGCGAGGAGGATCACTACAGCTCGGTCGAAGTCCAGACTGTTCACTAGGGCGCCAACGCTCTGGTCGAGCAGCGGTTCGATCTCTCGCGTCGCGCTGATTGACACACCGACGGAGTGCAGCGCCTCGATTCTGAGGTTCTGCTTCCCGAGGTCCCGGTTCGCTGCTTGGAGGTCGTCGTTGGCGTCCTTGAGGCGATCGTGGGCTCGGGTGCTCAGGCCGACTTCCATTTCTGCAAGATCTCGTTGTTCCGCGAGCAGAACTTCCCGCTCCGCATTCTTGGCCTCGTATTGCCGCCGCTGGGCAACGAGGAGGGCTACCAGCAGCGGGACGGCGGCGAACCATGCTGCGATCGATGACCCGCTCACGCCAGTGAGAGCGAAGATGACAAGGGCAAGCGTGAGGGCTGCGCCGAGCCAGACCCAACGAGGTGGACGCTCTTCTGGTTCGGGCAGCCAGGTGAACTCCCAGGTGCAGAAGTCATCACCGTGGAGTTGGCAGCCGAGTTCTCGGAACCCAGCTCTTGGCTGCTGGGAGTGTTCCCTGGGGAGTGAGGCCAGCATGGAAGAGTAGGCGTGGCACACTTCTCGCACGTAGGCCCGGCCAACGGCCTCGGTGCTTACCGAGACGCCGACCCGATTCGAGGTCCGAATGGTCACGCTGGTCGGACCGGTGAGCTCTGAATAGATCGCCTCGGGGGAGATCCATCGAGCGTTGCGTGACAGCATCATGTAGGCCTGTCGAAGGCTCATGGGGCGAGTCAGGGACGACTGCCGGTGGGGCAACGTGCGATCACCAATGTCGACGTAGAAGTCCGGCCGTTCGCCAGCAAGCTCGAAGCAGAACTTGGCGAGGTACTGACTGCACTCGACGGAGTACCGCCGTGACTGATCGAGCAGATTTTCCGCAGTAAGGGAGTACTCGGGTTCGATGATCGCATCGTTCAGGCGTCGAACCAGTTGCTCGATGGCACTGGCTCGAACCTCTCGAACTCGGACGTCTATCTCGTCATCGGTCAGATTCGGCGGGAAGTCGCTAGTCGCCTGCTCAGCGACAATGTCGAGCGTCGCATTGATTCGGCGGAAGAACGTGTTGCCGGTGATCAGATCAAGGGGTTGACCTTCCTCAGTCTCGCCATACGGGCGCTCGGACATCATGGGAGGAAGCGCGGCGTAGACCTCTGCCAAGGTCGGAGACCGATCGACGTCCCACCCGTCGAACGTGACGGTCATCGTTGCGGTGTGTCGTCGATGATGTTGCGAAGCGACTCCGCCCGACCTCGAAGACTCTGGAAGTAGTCGGAACTCGTGATTTCTCGTACCCGTTCTTGCTGTCCGTGCGAATCCAACTCGACTCGGAGTTGCTCGATCTGCTGCTCGAGCGCCTGCTCGCGGGCCAACGCAGCGGTGCGAGCGGCCCGTGCGGCGAACGCTGAGGCGAGCGCGGGACCCGCCTGGGAAGCAACGGCGCCCAAGAGCTTCAGATCGACGGAACGATAGGGATCGCTTTGTCGGCCCAGCAGAAGAAGTCCGACGAACCCAACTGGTCCGGTGACCTCGAACGGACAGAACACAAGCGTGGTCACACCCGAGGTCGAGAGCGGGTGGTCCGCTCCAATTCTTTCGATCACATCGCTTCGTTCAGCCTCGACGATCTCACGGGCAAACTGCGAAAGGTCATTCGATGACGCGCCGGATTGAAAGCCAGATCCCTTTTGCGCAGCTGGAGCAAGATCCTCTGAATCCGGGCCGATGAGTACGACTGCTTCGTCAGTGCCGATGAGTCGCGAGGCCTCAGCGAGGGCGGTCGATGCTGTCCTATCTGGGTCATCGGAGCCTGCCATCTTGGCCCCGAGGGTGTACAGCAAGCTGAGTTCGCGGTAGCGCTCCAAGGCATCCTCGGTCACGGCCCGGCGTTCTCCATCGAGTTTCGCGAGGGAACGCAACAAGGCGAGACAGAGCGTGGGATCTGAAGCATGGATCACCCCGAGGAGGACTCCGTCAAGGACGACTTCGGTTCCCGGTTGTTGCTCGAATGCGTCGGGGGACCCGGCGAGCACCGCTCCATCGAGATTGAGTAATGAACCATTGGGACCAAGAAGCTGGGTCATCAGCTCGATGCCGTCGGCGCCAGCGCGCTTGAGCACACGGCGGAGCGTTGGAGGGGCGGGAGAAATGGCTACGTCTCCGGAAAAAGCCTAGTGAGGGTGAGACTCATGACGTTGCTTCCCCCCGTGGACTGTGATCTGCCGGCGACATTCTTCGACGGGTTGGTCCAAGAACGAGGAACCGGCTCTTCGCGAGGCCGATGAACCGGTAGGTCCCATCGTCCTGAGAAGCCGAGACTTCGTTCTTGCTTCCGTCGGGATCAATGTAGAACACCTGCGCCCCCTCAGCATCAGCAGGAGCAAGGCCGAGGTCGATCGCTACCTCGGTCTCGATCGGGAGAGCGAAGTCGATCGAGCCGACGCGAGCATCGATGACCGCTTCGTGTCGAAGAGGAACGATGTCTTCGGTTTCAGAGAGCTTCGCATCGAGTTCGGTGGGTTCGGAACGGAGGAGGAGCGCGAGCCGCCTTGGTCCTCGCGTCGCCGTTCCGCGTTCCAAGCCAACGAAGAGGAGGGGAGCGAATCGTTTGCTACGGAGTGAGTCAGCGATGGCGATCAGGATGAGCGCCAACGTGAGTCCCATTAGTGCTCGGCTGATGGGGTTGACCCAGATCAAGACGGCATGGAATGCCATGCCGGCGAGAAAGAATACGGCGACGGCAATCGCGGCGAAGGGAAACGTCGTTGAGCCGAGGATGTCGTTGGTCCACTGCCTGCCTCGCCGTCGTGCCGCGAAAAGGAGCAGTGTGGGGGCCGCTCCCTTGATGACAGGATCGATGAGGGCGCCCCCGAGCGACAGGCTGTCGGTGAGCACATCGACGCCTCCAGACAGACCAGTGAGAAGGACAACGCCGAGGCCGGCGGACAAGATGGTCGGAACCGACGCAAGCCAGGATCCAAGACCACGTCGTTGGGTCCATTCACGCACCTGATTCTTGAGTCCGAGTGCGTACTGCACGGTCACGATGCCCATGGCCAGCGGCGCATACACGATGGCGGCGGTGGCTACTCCGGAGCCAGCGATGTCGGTGAGCGGCCCGATCACGGTTGCGGTCTCGTCCACGAGCGCCGAAGCCGGCACCGCACCAAGCGTTGCCAGAAGGAACGCCAGATACACAACGGTGGCGCCGGCGATCGCGGTGTGAGTGCCGCGTCGTAGCGCCCGGCCGCTGGGGTCTTTGCGGAGCACAAGGCTCGATGCATTGAGGACACCAACGGGTCCGGCGAAGATACCCGCGGTGAATCCGAACAATGCCCCAAGGGCGGGAGCGATGCCCCGATCTGGAAGTCTCCAGGTGCCGAGACTCGTCAAGTTGTCGCTGTTGAATTTCGTCAGCGCCAAGACGATCAAGATCCCGAGCATCAGCATGTTGATGAGTCCGATGAGCATGGCAACTGCCACGGTCGCATCGAGAGAGTCACGGCGAAGAAGCAGGACTACCGCGATTGCAAGCGCGGCCGCCCAGAACGGGCCGCCGAACCCGGTCGCTTCGGCCATGTTTCGGCCAAAGCCGTACGTGAATCCGACCATCACGATGAGAATGTCGATGGTCATGACGGCGGTGATCGCCGCCGCGGCGCGGCTCCCCAAGTAGTGACCGGTCAGAGAGCTCATCGTTCCGGATTGGCTTGCCGCTGGTGCCGATCTGGCCAACGCCTCGGCAAACGATCCCATCGCGAGTGACGACACCAGCCCACCAATGGCCAGAATGACCGCCGATGTTGCCAACCCAAACTGAGAGAACACGAGGGGGACAGCCAGAATCCCACCCCCAATTGTCGTTGTCAGGATCAGCGTGAAGGTGATCCAGAAGGCCGACAGATTCTCGATCGCTCGAGCAGCGGGGACCCAACGCCAGGCCAGACGATCTCGGACCGAGACATCGGCGTCGAGTACGTCCTCGACGAGTTGCTCGGTCTTGCGGCCGAATTCTGCTGCGAAGTCAGCATCGTCTGCTCCAAGCGCCTGGCGAATGCCCCGAACCCTGGCGTACGGGAGATCGTACTTTCTGGCCATGGCATCGAGCAGCGCAGAGCGCGCCGTCAAGCTCGCCGGAGTGAGATCGGTCCAGGTGCTCGCGTAGCGTTCGAGATCGATACCGGTGAGTTCGACCTGCTCGTCGCGTCCCGCTGCGATCGAACTCAGAAAGTCGACTTGCTTGCCGTGTTGTGCCGTTGCGGCTTCCCAGCCGGACGCGGCTCGCCGGTTCGTCGAAGCGGCGTGGCGAACTCGATTCTCGATGGCGAAGAGCGCCGTCGACGCCGTGCGGCCGCCCAGGCCACCAGACAGCAGTTCGTCTCGTGTGATTCTCCCTCCTGCCACTGTCAGTCCTCGGAGGTCATGTCAGGAGGGCCGGGCCGATCGTTCGGTAAAGCTTCGTGAGTTCGTGATCTGGGTTGCGAGCAATGAACAGGCCCTCGCTCGCCAGCGTCATCAACGCATCACTGTGGGGGATGACGCCGATTGCTTCGGCGTCGTATGCCTCTTCGACTCGGGTTCGCAGGAGTTCAGGGTTCAGGCTCATCGGTGCCTTGTTGACAATCAGCTTTAGGTTCGGCACCTCGAGCTGTCGGGCCACCTCGACGGCGATGCCGGTGCCCTCATAGTCCTGGTGATCTGGCCGTAGAACCATTGCGACGGTGTGAGAAACCACGATCGAGAGCAGCGTCTCTTCGTTGAGCCCTGGATGCGTGTCGATCAGCAGAACGTCGAGACCGAGATCGTCCACCAAGTCTCGAAGACCTTGGGTGAAATGTTGGGCGTCGTAGCCGTCGCGGAGGGCTTGAGTGATCTCGCCGGGTTGGGTGCTCGAGGGAACCAGATGGATGGATCCCGGAACGTCGGCGCCGGCGGCCGCGGTGACATCGATTGCTGTCTCAACGAGAGGTGTCGAGCCCCACAGGTAGTCGTTGATGGCGACGTTGATGTCATCACCGGCAAGGCCGAAGAGAACGTGCACACCCGGTGACTGAATGTCGGCATCGACAACTCCGACGCGTAGACCGCTTTGGGCGTAGATCCCCGCGAGATTTGCTGTTGTGCTGGACTTGCCGGTGCCCCCACGAAACGAGTGCACTGAAACGATCTGGGCCAAGGCCTGTCCTTTCCGAACCGGCGCAGCGTAACCGACTGCAGCCAGCTGATCAGACCAAGACCCACGATCTGGAACTGCTTGGCGAGATACTTGCCGAGACGTGACGATCTGAGGCCAAAACGGACGAACTGGAGGCCCCTGCCGCCGGAATCGGCGGTGGGTTCCTCCAGCTCGATGTGTTCAAGGATGTACTCAGCTGGCGCTTTGTACTGCGCTCCACACCTTCTCGGCAGTGAGCGGCATGTCGATGTGCTTGACGCCGAGGTGGCTCACAGCGTTCACAACCGCGTTGTGGATCGCAGGTGTCGACCCGATTGTGCCGGACTCGCCAATTCCCTTTGCGCCCAGTGGATTGCGAGGGCTCGGGGTTTCGGTATTACTGGTCTCGAAGTTGATGAGTTCAGCGGCTGACGGAATGGCGTAGTCCATGAGGTTCGACGTGATGGGGTTGCCGTCACCGTCGTACATGACTTGCTCGAACAGGGCCTGAGCCGCTCCCTGGGCGATACCACCGTGCTGCTGGCCAGTGACCAACATCGGGTTGAGGATCTTGCCGCAGTCATCAACTGCAATGTGGCGAAGCATCGTGACATCGCCGGTCTCGGTGTCGACCTCGACCATCGACACGTGAGCGCCGAACGGGAAGGTTGAGTCTTGACCATCGAAGTCGAGTTCGTGACTGAGGCCGGCTTCCATGTCGGCCGGACGCTTGGAGTCATCATTGGCGGCAGCAGCGAGGTCGGCCCAACTGATCGCCTTGGCCGGAACACCAGCAACCTGAAGGCCGCCGTCGGCCTTCTCGATGTCGGTCTCTGACGCCTCAAGCAGATGAGCTGCAAGCTGCTTGGCCTTGGCCAAGACGGTTTCACTGGCGACATGCACGGCTGAACCAGCGGTCTGGAGTGAACGCGAGCCCATCGTTCCAGCACCACGAGGACTCTCGGCGGTGTCGGACTGAAGGAGAGTGACGTCGTCCATCGACACGCCAAGCATGTCGGAGACGATCATGGAGAACGCTGTCTCATGGCCCTGGCCATGAGAGCTGGTGCCGACACGAGCGGTCACCGTTCCGTCTTCGTTGATCTCCACAGCGCCGTACTCAACGTGCAGCCCGGCGGGAGCGGTCACCTCGACGTAGGCGCTGACGCCAACACCGATCTGCTTGCTGTCGCCGGATGCCCGACGGGCAGCCTGCTCAGCGAGCATTGCTTGATAGTCGGCTGCCTCGAGGGCAGCGTCGAGTGCCTTTTCGTACTCGCCGCAGTCGTAGTTGGCGCCACCGTGGGTGGTGAGCGGGAACTCGCTTGGCTGCAGGAAGTTCTTGCGCCGCATCTCTGCTGGATCGATTCCCAGCTCGGCAGCGGCCATGTCGACGATGCGCTCGAGCATCTGTGTGGCCTCAGGACGGCCAGCGCCGCGATAGGCGGCCGTGGTCGTGGTGTTCGTCATGGCCGAACGTGCGTGATAGCGCAGCTTGGGAATCTTGTAGACGCCCTGGCTCATGGTCTGGGTGAACACGGTGAGGAAGGCGCCGATGGCGGGGTAGGCGCCACCGTCGGCGACGACATCAATGTCGATGCCGGTGATCACGCCGTCTTTGGTCGTGCCCAGTTTGGCGTGGAGCATCATGTCTCGGCCGTGCACCATCGCGACCATGTTCTCGGAACGAATCTCGGTCCAGCGGACCGGGGTGCCCAGTTCAAGAGCGGCCTTGGTGGTGAGCATGAACTCGATGTACGGACCGGCCTTGGGGCCGAAGCCGCCGCCGACGGCCGGTGCGACAACTCGCACCTTGTCGGCATCGAGGCCGAGGAGGCCAACGAGTGGCTCCTTAACGGCGATTGGGTTCTGGCTTGAGATCCAGACGTCGATGGCGCCACCGTCTTGTGGGATCGCCACACAGCCGTTGGGTTCCATCGGCACACCAGCGAGACGCTGGCTGTAGATCGAGCCCTCGGTGACGTGCTCGGCACCTTCCAGCGGGTCGCCGTCTTCTTCACCCGCACCGATCGCGGTCTCGAAAATCATGTTGCTGCCGTGCTCTTCGAACAGCAGAGGAGCACCATCAGCAAGAGCTTCGGTGGCGTTGGTGACGACGGGCAGAGGCTCGTAATCAGCGTTGACCATCTCGGCGGCATCTTGAGCCTGTGCAATCGATTCTGCGATCACGATCGCGACGATGTCACCAACAAAGCGGACCTTGCCGGTGGCCAACATCGGGCGTGCAACATGCGGCGGGAACATCGGAAAGCCCAAGAACGGGGCAGTCTCGAAGTTGCTCGCTGTATAGACAGCGCGAACACCCGGCATGGCCTCGGCATCAGCGATGTCGATGTTGCCCAAGTTCGCGTGAGCGAAGGGCGATCGAACGAAGTGAATGTGGAGTGCACCGGGCGCGTCGAGATCGGCGCTGTATTTGTCAGTGCCGAGAAGAAGCCGTGGATCTTCCTTGCGGAGGACGGCGTTCCCGAGAATCGAACCCTTGACGTCTGCCATGTTTGCTCCCTGAGAGAAATGCGGGGACGGACGGAACGATTATTCCCCAGATTTCGTCGGGAGAAGACACTCAACGCAAAGAAGTCTTCACCGCGATGAAACGCGTGCGCTCAGAAGCAGGAAAAGAGGGACCCGCAGACGTCGCTCGTACTCGGAATTGTTGCCGTCGAACCGCTGCTGCTTCGGTGCGCATTCGTCGAGTGTTTCAAGCTGGAACCCTGCTGCAGAGAGGACGGTGAGGTAGTCGCCGATTGTTCGGTGCTGCCAAATGACCGGCTCGCCAAACCACCGCCGCTCTCGTGGTCCTGGCGAAAAGTAGTTGTCGACAACCTGACTCTCGCGAGGCCCATCAGGTGGGTTGCTTCCCGCGGTCAGAACCGGATGCAGCACCGTAACGACCAATCGGCCGTCCGGAGCGAGCGCATCGCGGGCATTGGTCAGGACCGGTTCGAGGTCTGCGACATAGTGGAGAGCGAGACGCGAGGCGACAAGATCGAAGGCGCCTTCCGAACCTGCGAAATCCTCCAGATCGGCCACCTCGAAACGAACCTGGTCGTTCTCTAGGGCTCTCTTCGCTCGCTCGATCATTCCGATTGACCCGTCAACGCCGAGGTAGGAGTCACAGCCAGCAGCCAAACAATGGCGCCCGAAGTTCCCGTCGCCACAGCCGAGATCGAGGACCCGCTTGGCCTTGAGGTCTCCGACGTGTCGGAGAAACGCGGGCTCCTCCATCACGAGGTTCGGACTCGAAACAGCACGATGTCGATGCTTCAGATACTGATCGAGCAGTGGATCCTTGTCATAGAACGATCCGCCTCGGCGAGTGGCGTCATCATCGTTCCGATCCGTGTCGTTCATCATCGTTCATCGTGCCACACGAGCGAAGGTGTCCATCTCGTGCTGGTCTGTTCGTCGAGACAACACCGAAGACCAAGCGGACAGCGGTTCACGTGGACAGCGGTGCATCGGCACCGCGAGGAAGGGCAACGATGAGCGATGCATTTGACGGATTCTCAGCCGAGGGTCTCAATTTCTTGGCTGGACTGGAGCGTGACAACTCCAAGACGTACTTCGATGCGCACCGGTGGATCTATGAGGCGGAGCTGTCTGGGCCGATGAAGTCGTTCGTCGATGCCGTGACGGACGAACTCCGCTCTGTCCTGTCACCTGGAATTCAGGGCGAAGCCAAAATCGGCAAGTCGCTCTTTCGGATCAACCGAGACACTCGCTTTGCGAAGGACAAAACGCCGTACAAAACCTACCTGGATGCCATCTGGTGGGAGGGTGTGGACACACCGCGAGCGGCGCCGGTCGTCCTGTTTCGTCTTGCCCCCGACGCGTTGACCTTGGGCTGTGGGGTGATGGCGATGAAGGACGAGCTCGTCGCGAGGTTCCGGTCAGCGGTCGATTCTGATTCGGGGGAGGCCTTGGTTGAAGCGATCGATGCCGTTGCATCTTTGCATCACGACGTGGTTGTCACCGAGCCGACTCGCAAGCGCGTCCCAAAGCCGTTTGCTCAAGATCACCCAAGAGCCGAGTTCTTGAAGCTCGACTCCCTCCACGTTTCTCGCACCTACTCGATGCCAGTGGAGGCATCGTCGCCCGAGTTCCCCATATGGGTCGCAGGAGAACAGGCAAGGTTCGCGCCGGTCCACTCGTGGCTGGTGTCGAACCTGACCTGACTGTGGCCTGACGTGACTCGATTGAGGTCTTATGCCGTGGCGTTGTACGCCGTCATGGCGGCGCGAACTTCAGAGCGATAGGCCTTGACATTGAGCGCCTTCACCTCGTCGTACCCGCGTACCTGATCGAACATCGACGCAATCTCGACCGCAGCGTCGTACTTGTCGGAGGTGAGTCCCGAGAGCAGGCGATCAATCAACGAGTTGTACTCCGTGATGAGTTCTCGCTCCATGTTTCGTTCTGCGGAGCGAGAGAAGATGTCGAACTTCTTGCCACGGATTTTTTTGGTCCGGGCGAGACCCTCGAACATCTTTTGTCCTGCCGCTTCGGGGATCGAGATCTTCTCCTTGCGTCCCAAGCTCTTGAGTGTCGGTGGGTGCAAGCGATAGCTCACCTTGGCGTTCGGTCCGAACCGAGCCTTGGCCTGCTCCCCGATGTCGGACTTCAGAGCGAGGCGAGCGACCTCGTACTCATCCTTGAACGCCATGACCTTGAAGAGGTAACGCCCGACTGCCTGACTGAGGTCAGTCTGCTGGCCGACGATCGCTTGCTCGGCGTCTCGCACTCGGCGGACCGTGTTGGCGTAGGTCGTGGCGTAGTTCTCGTCTTGCCAGCCAACGAGCTCGGGAATCCGCCATGCCAGAATGTCGTGCAGCGGATCGTCCGACGCCAGTTCGGTGCCGGCCGCCTTGGACGCAAGCTGGGCCAACCCAGCGGGCAAAGCTGGAGCGACGTCGGCGTCGGTCGCTGTCTGGTCATCAGAGAGTGATGCGAGAAGGCCGGGATCCGCGGCGAGGCGACGACCGAGGCGGAACGCCTCCAGATTGATATCGACCGCTACACCATTGAGCTCGATGGCCCGTTCGATCGAGGCGCCGCTCACCGGGAGAACCCCACGTTGATACGCGAGTCCGACAACGAGAATGTTCGCTGCTGGCTGAGAAGCGAACACTCGACGAGCGATGCTCGTTGCATCGACCCAGACGTTGTTCTCGACCTGCGTGGTCTGATCGAGCAACGAGCGATATCGCTCGAGTTCTGGGAACTCCTCAGCGCCACGGCCGGAGACCATGGCGCCGGTCGGCACGAGGTCACTCGACACGATGGCCGTGGTGAGACCTGGGTCGGTCCGGTCAAGGTTCTTTGTGGCGGTGAGCAGATCGAACACCAACATTGCGTCGGCGGTTTCGACGCGGTTGGAACCCGCTGCCAACTCGGCCGTGATTCTTAGGTTCGAGACAACGGAGCCACCCTTCTGGGCAAGGCCCGTCTGGTCGAGACCGTTGGAGGTCTTGCCGTCGAGCAGGGCTGCGGTGGCAAGCACTTGGCTGACCGTGACCACACCTGTGCCCCCGATGCCGATGAACAGCACGTTGCCGTCCGCAGGGATCGTTGGATCGCTGGGGAGCGGACCGTCGGGGACGCCAGCGGCTGCTGCCTTGGAAGGTTTGAAGTCGGGATCGATCTCGACGGTGACGAACGCGGGGCAGTTGCCATTCAGGCAGGTGAGATCGAAGTTGCAGGATTCCTGGTGGATCTCGGTCTTGCGGCCGAACGGTGTTTGAACTGGATGCACGCTCGCACAGTTGGACACCTCGCCGCAGTCTCCACACCCTTCGCAGATCGACTGGTCGATCATGACTCGCGTCGTCGGCGTTTCGAACTTGCCCCGTTTTCGTCCTCGGCGAAGTTCCGCAGCGCACGCCTGGTCATAGATGAGGACGCTGACGCCGGGAACGTCGCGTAGTTCTTGCTGGACTTCGTCGAGTTGGTCGCGATGCTCCACCCGAGCGGACTTGGCGAAGACTGATCCTGGTGGGTACTTCTTGACGTCGTCGGCGACGACAACGATGGCCGATGCACCCTCGGCTTCGAGCATGCGGGTGAGATCGGGAACCGCCATCTCGCCAGCCGCGGTCTGGCCGCCGGTCATGGCGACTGTGCCGTTGTAGAGGATCTTGTAGGTCATGTTCGTGCCGGCAGAGACGGCCTGACGAATCGCCAGCGAACCCGAGTGAGCGAACGTGCCGTCGCCCAGATTCTGGAAACGGTGATCATCGTCGACAAACGGTGCGGCGCCGACCCATTGGACACCCTCGCCGCCCATATGAGTGATGCCGTAGTTCTCACGATCCATGTTGAGTGCCATGCCATGGCAGCCGATGCCGCCAAGTGCCTGGGAGCCTTCCGGAACCACGGTCGAGCGGTTGTGTGGGCAGCCCGAGCAGAAGTGCGGTGTACGCGTCGGCAGCTCGGCTCCGTCGCTGGAGATCAGGGGAATCCTCTTTCGTTCGGCCTTCAGGTCCGACTCGAGAAGGAAGCGGCTGAGGCGTCGGCGAAGAGGATCGACCAAGTCTGTCGATACAAGACCGCCTGAATGGCTGATGAGTGGACGTCCCTCGTCATCAGACTTTCCAAGAACTCTGGCTGGACGTCCGTCACGGCCCGAGGTCGTCCCATAGAGCAGATCACGAATCTGCGTTTCGATGAACGCTCGCT
Source organism: uncultured Acidimicrobiales bacterium (assembly GCA_937930695.1). Lineage (GTDB taxonomy): Bacteria > Actinomycetota > Acidimicrobiia > Acidimicrobiales > SZUA-35 > CALEWY01. Next base: position 26,198 of record CALHCB010000065.1, read on the forward strand.
TCTCCTCGATGACGACAATCTCTTCGAGATCGGTGGCGAACTCGCCCAACTTGTCTGGCTCGAGCGGCCAGATCATCGCCGGCTTGTAGATGCGCACGCCGAGCCGAGCAAGATCGTCGTCGGTCTCGAGACCGAGACGGGAAAGCGCGTCCCGAACCTCGCCGTATCCCTGGCCTGCGGCAACAATTCCGAAACGGGCGTTCGAGCCGGTCGCACCGATGATGCGGTCGAGCCCCTGGGCGGCGATGAAGCGGCGGGCGGCTTCAAGCCGAGGACCGAACATCTCGTCTTCGAGCTCCACAGACTTGGGAGCGAGGAGCATGTTTGATTGGGTGTGGGTGAAAGCGTGGCCATCGATCTCAAAGCTCGCCGGCATGATCGTGAGGCGTTCGGGATCTGGATTGATCGTGGCAAATCCGTCGGCAACGTTCGTAACGATTTTGAACCCGACCCAGGCGCCGCAGAAGCGCGACATCTCGTAGCCAAAGCGGCCGTAGTCGAGGATTTCTTGCACCGTGCCGGGGTAGAGGGTCGGCATCGCGAGGTCGGCCAATGCCCACTCTGAAGCGCTTGCGATCGTGGAGGACTTGCACGACGGGTCATCACCTGCGACCGCTAAGACGCCACCGTTTGGCGCGACACCTGATGTGTTCGCATGGCGGAGAGCATCGCCGGATCGATCGACCCCAGGCCCCTTGCCGTACCACATGCCGAGTACGCCATCGAAGCGTGCCGATGGCTCCAGCGTTGCTTGTTGGGATCCCCAGACGGCAGTCGCTCCGAGGTCTTCGTTGACGCCGTTGATGAACTTGATGTTGTGGGCTTCGAGAATTTCGCGATCGGCTTCGTAGGCCGCATCAACACCTCCGACGGGAGACCCTCGGTAGCCGCAGATGAGTCCGGCAGTCCGTAGACCCTTGGTCGCGTCTGCCCGCGTCTGATCCAAGGGGACGCGCATGAGCGCCTGAATCCCGGACAAGGCGACCGTTCCCGATTGGGCAGCAAGTCGATCCGAGAGCGAGTAGTCATCGAGAGCAGTCACGTTCGGGACCTTAGTTCGCTGACGAATCCAGTGGTACTGAGCCACGAGCCGGGCAACGCTGGCCCCAGTGTCAGGTGCCGCTCCAAAGCGTGACGTGCACCTTCGGACGGAAGCGGGCGACGTTTGCTCCTGATCCGCTGAGCATTGCCTTGGATGCTCTCGGGGTCGAGATGAATCGGGCCAGCTCGGATGCCGCGGGAGCGACCTGCTCGCGGCGGAGGGTCGAGATGGCCCAGGTTCCATCGCCTTGGCTGCCAGGTGAGTCCAACTGGACGAGGCGGCCGTCGTCGAGATCGTTCGAGATGCGGAAGGCCAGCGCCAATGCAATGCCCCGACCGCGGCGGGCCTCTGCCAAGGCGGCGGCGTGGCTGGGGAAAATACGCTGATTGGACTCGGGGACGCCGAATCGATCGAGCATCGGCTTGGTGATGCCCCCCGTCTCGACTGCGGACGGGCCCAACAGCCACGTCTCGTTTGCGCAGTCCTTTTGTCGCAGCCTTTGCCGAGCCTTCGGGTGGTTGGGGCTCGCAACCGCGAGCACGCGATAGCGGAGAAATTCCTTTACCTGGAGTTCTGTGGGGGCTTGGGTGCGTACGGGTCCGATTGCTGCGTCGGCTGCTCGCGAGACCAAGAGCCCATGGAACTCCGACGGTGGGTGCACGCTCAGTTCGACATCCAGATCCTCGGCGCGGTCGGCGAAGAGTTCGATGAGCCCTGGCGCCGCGTACTCGGCAAAGAGGTTCGACACGGCGAGTCGCAGAACTCGGCGACCGCTGTTGGCATCGTGGACTTCTTGCCGAGTCTGATCTTGCAGGCCAAGAAGTTCCACGGCCCGGCTTGCAAGTCGGAGGCCGCCAGGCGTGAAGGTCAGGCCAGATCCGTGACGGTGGAAGAGGTCGTCATCGAGTTCCTTGCGTAGCGCACTCACGTGGTTCGAGATCGCGGCTTCCGAAACGCCAAGTGCAGCAGCGGCTGATTTTGCTTGGCCCCGTCGCACGATCTCGACGTAGGCCCGAAGTTGGGTGGGCGTCACAGCTGGACCGTCGCAGTTTTACGACGGCTCGTCCAGCGCGTGTGGTCGCTCATGACTTCTGAGTCTGGGCCGACTTCAGTGATCCGTGTAGTCGCGGTGCAATCGGCTGGCGAGTTCTGGCAACGTGACCGATGCCACAGTTGTCAACAGGGGAGTAGCGGCCATGCAGGTACCAGCACCGTTCGAATACGAACGGGCGACCAGTGTCGATCATGCGATCGAACTGCTGAATCGTCTTGGAAGTGAAGCGAGAATCATCGCGGGCGGCCACAGTTTGTTGCCCATGATGAAGCTGCGAATGGCGGCGCCGGAATACATCATCGACATCAACGATCTGTCCGCCGAACTTCAGTACATCAACATCAGCGACAACGAAATTCGCATTGGGGCACTCACTCGTCACCAGCAACTTCTCGAGAGCGACGAACTCGCTGCTGCCCTCCCAATCTTCCGCGATGCCGAAAAAGTGATCGCCGATCCTGTGGTCCGAAACAAGGGAACCCTTGGCGGGTCCCTGTGCCAGGCCGACCCTTCCGAGGACCTCTCCGCTGTCTGCGACGCACTCGATGCAAGTTGTGTGATCAAGGGGCTCGACGGCGAACGGATGGTTTCGATGCACGACTTCCATCGTGGTCCGTACGAGACCGCCGTCGCCGATGGCGAAATGCTTACCGAGGTGCGCATTCCTCTCCGGCCGAATTCGAGTTCGGCCTACCACAAGGTCGAGAGGCGGGCTGGGGACTGGGCCGTGGCGTCAGCCGGAGCGGCAGTGACGATGGATGGCGACGTGATCGCTGATGGCCGAGTCGGACTCTGCGCCGTTGGCCCGAATCTCACGAATATCGAACCGATCTCGGAGGCCCTCCGAGGACAAGCTCCCTCCGAAGAGCTTTACGCACGAGTCGGCCAAATCGCCGCCGACAACTCCTCGCCAAATACCGACACTCGGGGTACAGCCGCCTACAAGACGCACCTCGCAAAAGAACTGACGATCCGATCACTACGCAAGGCCGTCGCCCGAGCGACCGGCACCGACACAGGAGCAGTGGCCTGACATGCAGGTAACGATGACCATCAACGGAGAAGAAGTCTCCAGAGAAGTAGAGCCCCGCACGCTGCTCGTGCACTTCCTTCGAGATCATGTGGGCCTGACCGGCACGCATTGGGGATGCGACACCAGCAACTGTGGCACCTGCGTCGTGTGGATTGACGAAGAGCCCGTCAAGAGCTGCACGCACCTCGCCGCCATGGCGGGGGGCCATGCCGTTCGGACCGTGGAAGGCCTCGAAGTCGACGGCGAGCTCGATCCTGTGCAAGAAGGGTTCATTCAGTGTCACGGTCTGCAATGCGGCTTCTGCACCCCGGGAATGATGATGACGGCCCGAGCGCTGCTCGATCGAAATCCTGATCCAGACGAAGCAACGATTCGTGAAGCCATCAGCGGGCAGATCTGTCGCTGTACCGGCTACTCAACCATTATCCGGTCGATCCAGTGGGCCGCATCCAAGGAGCGCGAAACCGCCGTGGAACTTGCCGGAGCATCGAACGAGGGAGCAAGCGCATGACCGTTACTGACGACAATACGAATGCCGTCCCAACACCCGACAACAATCTGAATGACAACAAGCCGGTCGGATATGGCCGCATGCTTCGCAAAGAAGACCCTCGGTTCGTTCGAGGACTCGGCCAGTACTGCGACGATGTCGAACTTCCCGGCATGTTGCACCTCGCAATCCTTCGGTCGCCAATGGCGCACGCCAGGATCGTGAACATCGACAAGTCGGCGGCTGAAGCCCACCCCAAGGTGAAGGCCGTGATCACGGGAGCAGATCTTGCTGAGCAGGGTCTTGCCTGGATGCCAACGCTCTCCAACGATGTGCAGGCTGTGCTCGCGACCGACAAGGTTCGCTTCCAGCACCAGGAAGTGGCGTTCGTCGTTGCCGAGGACCGCTACTCCGCACGAGACGCGCTCGAGTTGATCGACGTCGAATATGAGTACATCAAGCCGGTCGTCGATGTGCGCAAGGCAATGGACCCTGAGTCCGCAATCATCCGCGACGACCTCGAAGGTAAAGAAGACAACTACTGCTTCAAATGGGAGACCGGCGACAAGGAAGCGACCGAAGCCGTCTTCGCGAACGCGGATGTGACCGTCAAGGAAGAGGTTGTCTACCCCCGAGTCCATCCTGCGCCGATGGAAACGTGCGGGTGTGTCGCAGACGTCGACCGGGTCTCGGGCAAGCTCACGTTGTGGAGCACGACCCAAGCCCCCCACGCTCACCGGACGGTGTACGCCCTCGTCTCGGGCTTGCCCGAACACAAGATCCGAGTGATCGCGCCGGACATCGGCGGCGGCTTTGGCAACAAGGTCCCGATCTATCCCGGCTACGTCTGCGCCATCGTGGCGTCACTCGTCATCGGCAAGCCCGTCAAGTGGATGGAAGACCGAACCGAGAACCTCGTCAGCACCGGCTTTGCCCGTGACTACGTAATGCAGGGTGAGATCGCGGCAACCAAAGACGGCAAGATCCAGGCGATTCGCACGCACGTGCTTGCCGACCATGGCGCGTTCAACGGCACAGCTGCACCGCTCAAGTACCCGGCAGGTTTCTTCGGTGTCTTTACCGGGAGCTACGACATCGATGCGGCGTATTGCGACATGGACGCCGTCTATACCAACAAGGCTCCTGGAGGTGTCGCGTACGCCTGCTCGTTCCGGATCACCGAGGCGGTCTATCTGGTCGAACGAATTGTCGACTGCCTGGCCTATGAGCTCGACATGGATCCGGCAGAGCTTCGGTTGAAGAACTTCATACAGCCCGAGCAGTTCCCCTACGAAAGCAAGACCGGCTGGGTCTATGACTCTGGTGACTATGAGCCTGCGATGCGCAAGGCCATGGACATGATCGGGTACGACGATCTTCGAGCCGAACAAGCCGAGAAGCGAGCCAAGGGTGAGCTCATGGGCATCGGGATCTCGTTCTTCACCGAAGCCGTGGGTGCGGGGCCTCGCAAAGACATGGACATTCTTGGCCTCGGTATGGCGGACGGATGTGAGCTGCGAATTCATCCAACCGGCAAGGCCGTGGTGAGGCTTTCTGTGAAGACACAGGGGCAAGGGCACGAGACGACCTTCGCCCAGATCATCGCCGAAGAGCTGGGCATCGCCCCCGACGACATCGACGTCGTTCATGGAGACACTGACAACACGCCGTTTGGTCTTGGAACCTACGGATCGCGTTCAACGCCGGTTTCGGGAGCGGCCGCAGCACTCGTGGCGAGGAAGATCCGGGAGAAGGCACACATCATTTCCTCGGGAATGTTGGAGGCGTCGGTGGCCGATATCGAGTGGGTCAAGGGCAGCTTTCAGGTGAAGGGTGATCCAGAAAAGTCCGTCACCATCCAAGATGTCGCGATGCGTGCTCATGGAGCAGGCGATCTGCCACAGGGGATCGAGGGGGGCCTCGACGCGTCGGTTTGCTACAACCCCGACAACCTCACCTACCCATTTGGGGCCTACATCTGCGTCGTCGACGTCGATCCGGGAACCGCCGAGGTCAAAGTCCGTCGGTTCGTTGCAGTTGATGACTGCGGAACACAAATCAACCCGATGATCATCGAGGGGCAGGTCCACGGGGGCCTGACCGATGGTGTCGGGATGGCGTTGATGGAGATGATCTCTTTTGACGAGGAAGGAAACTGCCTGAACTCGACGCTCATGGACTACCTGATCCCCACGGCGATGGAGGTGCCGGATTGGGAGACCGGCCACACCGTGACCCCGTCGCCACATCATCCCATTGGGGCGAAGGGCATTGGAGAGTCGGCCACGGTGGGCTCACCGCCCGCAGTTGTCAACGCGGTCGTGGATGCGCTCAAGCCGTATGGGATCCGCCACGCCGACATGCCGCTCACCCCGTCTCGGGTGTGGGAAGCCATGCAGGGCAACCACACCCCGCCAATCTGATCGGAGTTGGTGATGACGGGAAGTAGTCGTCGACTGGCTGCTCGGATATCCGAGCTGATCGACCAGCGCCGCCCCTTCGTCCAGGCCACCGTCGTGAGGGCGCAATGTCCCACGTCGGCCAGGCCTGGCGATGCGGCGGTGGTACTCGCCGATGGCTCGATCGAGGGGTTCATCGGAGGACAGTGCGCTGAGGGTTCGGTGCGAGTTGCCGCGCTCGATGTGCTCGCCGGTGGTGAGTCGCTGCTGCTGAGGATTCTGCCGGAGGACTCCGATGAGTTTCCGGCAAGCCCCGGGTCCTTGACGGTGGTCAATCCATGTCTGTCGGGCGGTGCGTTGGAGATCTATCTCGAACCGAAGCTCCCCGCTCCGGAGGTCCTTGTTGTCGGCAGAACCCCGATCGCTGAGGCGCTGGTCGATTTCGGCCAACACCTGGGTTTCGTCATGACCCACGATCCGGACGGCGAGACGGATCCTCGTTCGGCGACCGCACTCCTCATCGCCAGTCATGGCCGGCATGAGGAGGAGTCGATTCGAACAGCACTCGATGCGGGCGTCGGATTCATCGGACTCGTCGCGAGCACAACACGCGGTGCTGCGGTGGTGGAATCGCTCTCCCTTAGCGACGAGGAACGTCGCGTGGTTCGCAGCCCCGTTGGGTTCTATATCGGGGCGAAGACGGCTGAGGAGATCTCTCTGTCGATCCTCGCCGAGGTCGTGAAAGCAGTTCGACTCGATGGGCTGGAGCCGCCCAAGACCGATGAGGTTGCTGCTCCGGCTGACGCCATCGACCCCATCTGTGGCATGACGGTCGTGGTGCAACGAGACACCCCCCACCTTCGCCACGATGGTGTCGACTTTTGGTATTGCAATCCGGGTTGCCGGACCCGTCATGAGAGCGAGCTTTCTGTTGGTTGACGGGGTATCTCTTGCCGAGCTGCGAACCAGCCTCGACGCGGTCGACTACGTGGTAGACGACGGTCTGGCCATGGCGCTTTTCTTGGCCCAGTCCCTCGGACAACCGGTGCTCCTCGAAGGCGAACCTGGTGTGGGCAAGACGGCTGCTGCCAAAGCGCTGGCCCAGGCACTCAGCACGCCCCTGATCCGCTTGCAGTGCTATGAGGGAATCACCGCGTCGGAGGCGCTCTACGAGTGGAACTATCCACGCCAGCTCCTGTCGATCCGGTTGGCCGAAGCCTCTGAAACGGGTATGTCCGAAGCTGACCTGTTCAGCCCGGACTTCCTGCTCGATCGACCACTCCTGGCCGCAGTTCGTCACGAGGGCCCGGTGCCGCCGGTTTTGCTGATCGACGAGATTGATCGGGCAGATGATGAGTTCGAGGCCTTGCTGTTCGAGTTCCTCGGTGAGGCCTCGATCACGGTGCCCGAGATCGGGACGTTCAAGGCCACGACCAAGCCAATTGTGATCCTGACATCGAATCGCAGTCGAGAGCTTCACGACGCGCTCAAACGACGTTGCTTCTATCACTGGATCGACTACCCAGATGTTCTGACTGCGACCGACATCGTTCGTCGACGGGTGCCACAGAGTACGCACTCGCTCATCGAGGCCGCCACGGGATTTGTGTCGAGTGCACGGGAACTCGATCTCGATAAGGCTCCCGGCCTGGCTGAAGCGATTGATTGGGTTGCCGCCTTGCATGCGCTCGGCATGTCTGAACTCGACCGTGGCGTCTTGACCGCAACCTTGGGCGCCATTGTGAAGACCCCAGATGATCGGGACGTGGTGCTCTCTGCGGTTGATGCAGGAGAGCTGGGCAACGAATACCTGACGAGCGAGTGACCGGACGTTCATCGGCCGGGACGGTCTTCGCGGGGCTGGACCGCGCCATGTTCGTGTCGTCGTTCGCGGCAAAGCTGCGGTCTGCGGGAATCCCGACGCCGCTCAGCGCTATTGAGCGTTCTGCCGCCTCGCTCGATTTGATCGGGCCGACAATCCGAATGACCGATCTCTACTGGGCACTGCGGGTGAGCTTTGTGACGCGCCAAGAGGATCTCGAGCTCTTCGATCGGGTATTCGATGCGGTCTTCAGTTCGGAATTCAGCCCGCGTGGCGAAAGCCGACGTCAGCGTCAGGGAACACCTGGAGCCGGGAACACTGAGCACAAGCTGCGACTCAGTCCGCTCGGAAGCGCAATCACAGGAGCGGGGCTGAACTGGTCATCACAACCCTCGATCGTCGATGACGATGACGATGACGATGAGAGCGATGCGGAGGAGGAAACACTCCTCCCCGAGCTGGCTCCATCCGATGACGCGACCGACGTCGACCGGCCGTTTGACCTGCTGGACGAACAGGAGTTGGTGGAAGCGGGGCGTTCGATCGAAAGGGCCATGGCTGATTGGCCGATGAGGCGGAGTCGTCGAGTACGCATTGGCCGAAAGGGTCGACGTCCCGATCTGCGGTCCTCACTTCGCCAATCCATGCGGTCGGGGGGAGAGCCGCTCACCCTGATGGCGCGGAGTCCAAGACAGCGCCCTCGCCGGGTTGTTGTCATCGTCGATGTGAGTGGCTCGATGGAGAGCTTTGCTCGCTCGTACCTTCATCTCACGCGGGCATTGGCGATCGCGGGTCACGCCGAGGTGTTTGCGTTTGGAACGAGCCTCACGCGGATCACGACTGCCCTTCGGCACCGATCGCCCATCGAAGCGGTCGACATGGCCTCCGAACTTGTCGTCGATCGCTTTGGTGGCACCCGGATCGCGGCCAACATCAGGCATTTGCTTCGTCACCCTCATTGGAGCGGGTTGCTCCGAGGTGCTGTCGTCGTGGTTGCCAGCGACGGTTGGGACACCGACTTGCCCGAAGCGCTCGATGCGCAGATGGAAAAATTGTCCCGAATAGCCAACCGAGTTGTCTGGGTGAACCCTCGATCAGCGGCGACGGGCTTCGAGCCGCTCGTAGGGGCGATGGTGGCGGCGATGCCCCACTGCGACGCAGTCGTTTCGGGTCATTCGGTGGGGGCGATGGACGAACTGGTCGCTGCAATCGTCGCCTGAGAATCGGGAGTCGAATGATTCCTCGGGGACATCGCTTACTCGTGATTGTCCGTCTCCTACTGTCTTGTCGTTGTGCGGAAACTTGTCGTGGTAGCTCTGTGTTTTGTTTTGTGTCTGGTGTCGCCGTCGATCGGCGTTCCGGCGGCGTCTGCTGCTGAGGGGGAATCGGCGAACGCAGCGTGGCTGCGGGATGTCTACGAGGACATTCTCGGCCGAGACGCGGACGGCGGCGGCTTGGACTTCTGGGTCGGTCGTCTTGCCGGTGGCGGAGATCGATCTCGGGCCGTGGTTGCTCGGCAACTCGTGTCAAGTCCGGAAGGCTCAAGTGGCGAGGTGCAACGGGCGTACGGCGACATCTTGGGTCGTGGTCCCGACGCCGCTGGCTTGCCTTTTTGGACCGGCTTTCTGCAGACCGAGCCCGTTGTCACCCTGCGAGCAGCTTTGTATTCAAGCGATGAGGTGCTCACCAACGCTGGATCGGTCGAAGCTTGGATCGAACTGCTCTATCAAGATCTTCTCGGTCGCCAGCCGGACGCCGCTGGCGCCGCATTCTGGAAGGGACAAATCGAGGCGGGCGTCAACCGCTATGTCTTGGTTTCTCAGGTCTATCTGAGTGACGAGGGCCTTGGTCGTCGAGTTGATGCGTACTACGCCGAGATCCTCGGACGAGTTTCGACACCGACAGAACGAGCCGCAGGGATCGCCATCATCCGTGGTGCGGACGAGCGCGAACTGAGAGTTGTGTTGCTGTCGTCGGACGAGCGGTTCGAGACGTTCCTGAACAGGGTCGGCGTATGACGTCCATTGCATCGGTTTCGGCGTTGGTGCTCGCTGCCGTCCTCGCAACTTCCGCGATTGGGAAACTTCGTGATCGTCAAAGCGTGAGCGACGACTTTGCGGCCATGGGGCTCCCGCGTCCCGAAGCGCTCACGCTTTTTGTGTCATTGCTCGAATTGTTTGTTGCCGCCGCCTTGCTTGTGGCCCCCCGCCTGGGGGCGATGGCGGCGGTCGCGATGCTTGGCATCTTCACCGTTTTTCTTGTGCGAATCGTTCGGTCAGGCGTCGTTGTGCGGTGCGGCTGCTTCGGGGCACGACATCGCAACGCGGTGTCTTCTGTCGAGATCGCACGCAACGGTGGTCTTGTCCTGCTCGCCATATTGGCCCTCGGCGTGACCTCAATCGTCGCTCCGACGCTGCCGTCGGTCATGTTCGTTTCTTCGCTGTTGGCGGTCGGCATGCTCGGCCTCCAGCTCCTCGCGCTTCGGCGAGATGTCGGCAGCGTGCTCTCTGTCCAACTTGCCGGTGAACTTCGTGAGGACGGTTCGACGTGAGCGGTGGTGTTTGGATTGCTTCCTACGTGATCCTGTGGATTGCGGTTCTCGGACTGTCGTTCGCCGTCGTCGTTCTGCTTCGACAGATCGGTGTGCTCCATACCCGGGTCGCTCCGATGGGGATCAATTTCGCGGGAGAGGGCCCTGACCTCGATGCATCGGCCCCACCGCTGCCGGGCGTGAGTTATCCCGAATCAGAGGTCACGGTCGTGGCGTTCACCTCTCCAACATGTGAGCTGTGCGCGGCCCTCGTCCCTGGCCTTCGTCGCATCGAGAGCTCCTATGACGAGGTGCAGTTCACAACGGTCTCATCCGAGGGTGCCCAAAACGTCTTCAGCGCGTTTCAGGTCCGATCGACGCCGTATTTGGTGGCGATCGACCGCGAGGGGATCGTGCGCAGCCGCGGGGTGGCAAACACCCTTGATCAAGCAGAAGAGATGCTGGCCGAGGTCCTGGCCGGCCCGCCGATCTCCGGCGAATCAGCAACAGGAGAATCGCGTTGAATCGTGTTGACTCAGCAACCGAAGCATTGACTCGGTGGACTGCCGCTCGGACGACGAGGCGGTCGTTTCTCCACCGACTCGGACAACTGGCGATGTTCGTGGCTGCAGGCCCGACCGTGGCCGCAATTCTGATTCGTAAGGCTGAGGCCCGAGTGTGTGGCCAGAGTGGTGTCACACCAAAGTGCGACACATTCGACTGCAACGGTGCCGACGACGTATGGGGTTGGTGCTGGTACGCAAACGATGGTTGCTGCCGGAACGACGGCCTGAAGAAGATCTGTGATTGCTGCACGGTGAACTACCCGAATGTGCACGGCTACTGCCCGTCAGGAACGAACGTGCGATGCATTGTGGAAAGCTGCGGCAACGACCCGCGACTTCTGACCGTGGTCTTGACCGGGCTCCGCTGGGACAACAGCACCGGCTACGGGGCTTCCGCTGCGGTCGCAGCCGAGGCTGGATCCAAGCGCGTCGTGGTTACCAACGCCGACGATCCCTTCGCCGCGGCAATCGCGGCGCCGCTTGCGGGAGCGCTCGGCAGCCCGGTGCTCGCCTTCACCGGAGCTGGCGGAGGAACGATTGCGACAGCGACCGGGTCGGCCAACGCAGCCCACCTCAGTGCCATCCGGACACTCGGCGCCGAGACTGCAATGATCGTTGGAACCGTCGATTCTGCGGTCGCTACTGAACTGAGCGCGCTCGGATTGACGATCGACATCGTCTCGCCGCTGGCAGATCCAGGACCATTGAGCGCCGCAGTGGCCGAGCGGATCATCTCGATCAACGACATCAATCGCACTGTGACTGTGACCGAGACCGGGCTGTCTGCAGCAGCGTTGCCTCTCGCAGCGAGCTTCGCTGCCATCAACGGCTACCCACTGATCGTTGGGTCAGATGCAGTGGCAACGGTTGGGCTGCCCACCGTGTATGTCGGCCCCGAACCCATCGATGCCGGTGTTCCCTCCGAGCGTACGAAGGCCACGTCGCTGGCCGCGCTGTCGATCGAGCTTGCCGAGTTGGCAGCGGCTGCGCCGTTTGTCGACGCATCACGAGTCACTATTGCTCCCGACGGCAGCGGTGATCTGATGGGACTCATCAACACCCAAGCACCGATCGTTCTCCACCCGGCAGGCAGCCTCGGGCCGGTTGCTGATTGGCTACAGACCCATTCGTTGCGATTTGGTGCGCTGACCGAGGTCTTCTACGTCACCGGTCCGGGAGCGCTTGACACGCAGAACTTCTGGCAGCTGCAGGGAACCGTCAATGGCTTCCGAGTTGACCAATTGACGGGCGAATCCGGTCAGGGCCTTCCCGTGATTCGGCAACCTTGGGCCGAGCGGCCGATCGGCAAAGCCCGCATCGACGGAGCTCTTGAATGGGGCAGTGAGGTAACTCCGAGTTACTGGACGAGTTCTGCTCAAACCTTCAGACGATGAGCGCGTCGCTCATCGTCGTTTTCGGTGCCGCAAGCTTTGCTGCGATCCACACAATGTGGTCGCCCTGAGGTTTGTCGGTCGCAGAGACGCTGCTTCCCTCGGTCGAGGCTCGCAAACGTTGGCATGTGCGAGCAGTTTTCGCCGCGTCTGCGCTCGCCGCAGGCGCCGCGGCGGGTTTTGTTCTCGGCGTCGCTGCTGCGGTTCTGAAATCTGTCTTGGGTGCGGACCAAACTGGACCTGGACTCCTTGCTGTTGGTGGGGTGATCGGAGCGGCGCTCCTTCTCGATGGGTTGCACCTCGGCTCTGGTCGAGCACGTCCGTTGGCGGTTCATCGCCAGGTTCCTCGAGAATGGGGACGGATCTTCTCTGCTCCAGTCGTTGCGCTGCTCTACGGCGCCCGTTTGGGAATTGGGCCACTGACGATGTTGTCGACGTGGTTGTGGTGGGGAGCCATGATCGGGGCCAGCTTGCTCGGCGTCGGCTCGGCGGTGTTGACCGGAATGGTGTTCAGCGCTGTGCGCGTGGTGGCCAACGAGATGTTGGCACGTCGTGTTCGATCTCACGGGCCGGCGATCGTCGGCCGTCTGGGATCGGTCACCAGGACGTCGTGGATCTCGATCGACGGGGGAGCGGCGATTGGTCTCGTTGCGGTAGCCATAATCGCTGCGGCCTGCGTCTCCGGGACCGATGTCGAGATTGACAGCTCGGGCGATTCTGTCGGAGCAACAACGGGTGTGGAGGGCGCGACCCAACCGAGTGTGACCGCAACTGTCGCCGATCGCGGCGAGTCGAGTGTTGGCAACGATGCGTCCGAAGGCATCGACGCTGACCCTGCGCCTGAACTGCCCACTGGGGAACAGAACGAAGACGGAGAACAAACCGTGGC
>CALHCB010000066.1 GCA_937930695.1 uncultured Acidimicrobiales bacterium
ATCTTGAGTGAGCCGTCCTCGACCACAACACTCTCGGGTCGGTAGCACTGCAGCTCGTTGTTGCCCGAACCGTAGGTGGACCACTCTCGCGACCAGATCGAGGTGTCGAGGCGGTCGCCGTCAAAGGAGTCGGACCACACCAGCGAGTAGCCCGTGTCATTGATGCGTGGAGCATTGATGCGTGGAGCATTGATGTCCGGAGCGTTACTGAGGCCCGCGCCGTCGGCCGCGCCGCTGAAGGCGCTGATACTGAGAGCCAGCACAGCACAAAGAAAAACCAACAAAGCCCGCCAAGACCGCATTGAGTGTTTCTACCTTCGCCAGCGCATTTCGGCAATCCGACTACCGCAGGTTGGGGTTGTGCGGGTGGCTGCGATTCTTCTCACCAGTTGGCGACAACAGCGCAGGGCGACGAAAGTAGGGAGATGCAGACCCGGAACGAGACGATCGAAACTCCTGACGGCCCCATGGGGCTCTACTCGGTGAGGCCTGACGGCGACGGACCGTTTCCTGTCGTCGTGTCCTTCCACCACGGGCCCGGGCTCGATGATGGCTCGAAAGAGACGATGGCTCGGATCGCGGAGTGGGGCTACTACGTGGTCAGTCACGACCGCTACCACCGCGAAGAAGAGTGGTACACGATGGCGGGTCGAGACGATGCCGCTGTGCAGAAGATGTTCGGCCTGATCATGGCGACCGGTGAAGACATGGTCTCTCGAGATCTCACGGCCCTGCTCGAGTGGCTGCCGTCCGACGCCGCGGCCGGAACTGGCCCGATGGGATGCATCGGTTACTGCATCGGGGCCAGGTCGTCGTTGGTGACGATTGGAGAGCGGGCAGATCAATTCCGTGCCGCCGTTGGCCTGCACCCGTCGTTCTGCACGACGGATGCGCCCGACTCGCCGCACCTGGGTGTCGCCCCCTATACAGGTTCGATCTACATCGGATTTGGCGCAGCGGACACGATGCAGCCGGCGTCAGACAACGGCCCGCTGATCGACGCCACCAACGCCTTGGACAAGGGCGAAGCCGAGATTCACGAAGGTGCCGACCATGGCTTTGGTGTGCATGGCGGCGGCTATCACGCAGCTGCGGCCGACCGTTCGTATGAGCGGGTAGAGGTGATGTTCGACCGCGAGCTCAAGAGCTGAGGCTCGTCACTCAGGGCCCATGTGGCGCGGTCACGCCTAGTTGAGCCGGGGGTCGTTCGGCTGGCCCGCCGGTTGAGCGGTTGGTGCGTCGGGGTGCTGGTGGTGGTTCGGATTCCACAGGTGTTCGACCGCATCGAGCAGGCCCATGGCTTGCAACCAGGTCTTGTGCCGGTGACAAGGTGAGCACAGCATCTGCCCGTTGGCGGTGTGGGTGGGACCTTCTCGGCTGGCCGGCTGGATGTGGTCGGCCTCGAGTCGTCCGGATCTTCGTCCGCAGCCGGGGCCTCGACAGTGTCGATCTCTCACCAACATGGCGGCCCGCTGGCTTTGGTTGAACAGACGGGCGGGCGATGACAGTGAGGTCGAGCGGTCGTTGGCGTCGAGTGTGACCCGACGGATGTGGGTGGCGAGTGCGCACCACAGCGCAAGCTGCGGGGAGATGCGCACGCCCGAAGCCGTCTCGCAGCGGTATGACTCGACGGAGCCGAGCCGATCGCGTTCTGTGTCGGGCATCGGCGGATCTTCGGTCGTCGCCTGGGTGCTCGATGGTGAGGGGGCGGAGAATCGCAGATAGTTCTTGGAGCTGGCGGCTTGGGCGGCGTGCATGAGGGTCATCAGATCGACCGTGACGGCCACGCTGAAGGAGCAGCCAGGATCGACGAGGTCGGGATCGATACCGCCTCGGCGAATCACGATCATGAGGGCGTCGTGCCAACGCATCTTGTCGGAGCGGGGAAGGTCGGCGGTGGTGACGTCGTCGGGGTTGCCGCCGGTTGCCTCTCTGGCTGCCCGGGCTTCGGCCCATTCCTGATCGAGCAGGCGATCGAACTCCACGCGGAGGATCTGCTGGAACTGCTCGAACATGAGGTGGGGCATGACGAGTTCGACGAGCGTGGTGCCCCCGACTCCGTGGGCCCAGGCCATGCCTCGCTTGTCGGCACCAGGATCGAGATCGGCAGGGTCCCTCTTGTCGGCGAGTTCGGCCCAGTTGTCGACGATGTGGGCAAACTCGGCCCAAGTCAGGGTGGACGCCCAGTTGACGAGCCAATCCTGATCGTCTTTGACCGCCTCTCGTAGATGTGGTTCTCGGTGCAATGCCACGATGCGCTTGGCGTGTTCGACCGTGATCGAGGCACGTGAGAGTGCGGTGAACACGCTGGGGAGTTCGGCGAGTGACATGGCGAAGCTGACTTCGGCACCGGTGTGGCGGCCGCTCAGGCTGCGGCGGTGGGAGCGGGCGGTTGCCGCGGTTCGGAAGCCGGGCCGGAAGACGCGCTGTTCGTTATAGGCGGCGAGAAGCGCGGCCTTGGCGGCGGCCGTCTTGGCTTCGAGCTTGTCGAGCAGATCGATCGACACGAGGAGATCGAGCGTCGCCGACCCAGAGACCGCGTCGCTGTTGCCAGACGCCGAAGACGAGGCCGAGGCAGAGTCGATCAATGTGTCGATGGCATCGAGCACCACCAGGCCAGCCCAGTCGGCGGGCAGTGCTTCGCCATCGTCGTAGAGGGAATCAAGCAGGTCACGAGAGCCGAATGTGTCTTCGCCTGGCTCGAGATCGAGCATCCTCTGAATGAGTTGGTCTGCCTGTGCCGCCATGTGCTTCACCCCCGATTCATGGCGTTCGAATTCGTAAGTACCACAGTAGAGATGGGGTGTGACAGTGAAGCGAAGACGGCTCTCAGTCTTGCCATCGGCGACACTCTTCGGATGTTGCCTGCGCCGCGAGACCAAGCTGCCTACGAGAAGTTCGACGAGTCCGTCGAGACACCGATGCTGGTGCTCTCACTTGTGCTGATCCCCATGTTGCTGATTCCGGCGTTGGTCGATGTCAGCTCGGGCACGAGCACTTTTCTGGCCGTCGTCGGCTGGATCGTGTGGGTGTTGTTCGCTCTGGAGGTGGCGGTTCTGTGGTGGCTCGCCCCGGATCGTCGAGACATGCTGCGCACGCACAAGCTTGACGTGTTGCTCGTCGTCGTGCCCTTCCTTCGGCCGCTGCGAGTGCTGCGAGCGGCTCGACTGGTTCCCGCTGCGATAGGTGGGTTTGCGATCCTTCGTCGGCTGCTTGAGAAACGAGGACTCGGCTGGATGATTCTCGCCGTCGCGGGAGTGATCCTGCTGGGCGGGGGACTGGCGGCGAGGTTCGAGCGAGGAGTCCCAGGGGCAACGATTGACTCGTTCGGCGACGGCGTGTGGTGGGCGCTCGTCACCTGCACGACGGTTGGCTACGGCGATGTGTCGCCGATCTCGACGGGCGGTCGACTCGTCGCAACGGTGCTCATGCTGGTGGGCGTGTCCTTGCTTGGCGTGCTGACGGCGAACATCGCTGCAGTCTTCGTGGCGCAAGACACCGACTCCGAAATCGACGAGCTACGTGTGGAGCTCGCGGAGGTCAACGCCAAGCTCGACCGTTTGCTCGAGGCTCGGTAGGGGCTGGCGAGCCGGCAATCGCTTCGGATGGTCTTGAGTGATAAAGAGTTTGATCGTGACTCAGCAACACGAACCTCGACCGAAACCCAAAGCCGATGGTGCGATCAGAATCGTCACGTGGAACGTCGCTTCTGGTTTCCAAAACAAGTTCGGAAGACTCGTCGATGAGCTTCAACCAGACGTCGCCTCGGTGCAGGAATCGTGCACCGAGGGCCGGCTCCGGGCAGCAGGTCTGGATGGGTTCAGCAGCCATGAGTGGATCGGCAGATTCCCGACCAAGG
>CALHCB010000067.1 GCA_937930695.1 uncultured Acidimicrobiales bacterium
GACCCTGATCAAGGATCTCAAAATCACCGGCAAGTCCGGCAAACTCAAGGTCGGCACCAAGATCAAAGGCATCCGGATCGTCCCAGGTGATCACGAGATCGACTGCACGATCGAAGGGCGGGGCATGTTGGTTCGGGCCAGCTTCGTCAAGTTGGCCTAGTCGCGACGACCGCCGAGCGCGACTCACACCTCCCAACATGTGCGCGAAATCGCCCGACGTGTGCCGGCAAGTCGCACAGGTTCAGGAACTGGCGGCGGACTAGGCGTCGATCCGGGCGGTCGCCGTTCCGGTGATGACCTTCTGAGAATCCTGGTTCACCGTGGTGAGTTCGAGGTCAACCAGATGCTGGCCGCCTTCTTCGCGGATCGCCACGATCTCCGCGGTACCGGTGAGCGTGTCTCCCGGCCAAACCTGGCTGACGAACCTGACGCCGTAGTTGGTGAGCGTGCCATCGCCGACGAGGTTGGTCACGAGCTTGCCCGTGAGCCCCATCGTCAACATGCCGTGGGCAAACACCGTCGGGTAGCCGGCGACCTGGGTCACGAAAACCTCATCAGTGTGCACGGGGTTGTAGTCGCCAGACGCACCGGCGTATTGCACGAGTTGGGTCCGCTTCAAATCTTCGACGAGAACTTCGGTGTGCGTGTCGCCAACCGTGAGATCTGCTGCTTTGAGCTTTGGCATCTGAATCCCTATCCCTCGATGATTTTCTCGGTACGAACACCAACACCGCGAGCGGTGATCACAAGCTCGCCATCTTGATCGCGGTATTCGGTAATGGACTCACTGAACGTCAGCTTGCCTGCTCGCTTGCTTTCCTTCTCCCAGGTTTCGCCAGGAAACGTCGTGGCGCTGAGCACATCGCCCGGCTTGATGTGCCGGTGATATTCGTAGTGCTGCTCGGCGTGAAGACCCCCAGCGGCAGCCCCGCTGCTTTCGCCCTCTTTCTTCTCCTTCTTGATCCCCGTTGGCTCGCCACCCGAACCAAACCACGGCTGGTCGATCTTGGGTCGAAGGAAGTAATCCGGGTCGAACTGAGCGCTCGACTGCACGAACGTCGGCGGCGCGATGATCGAACCCACTTCGGACGCCGCGGCGTAGTCCTCGTCGGAGTAGATCGGATTCGGATCTCCCACCGCTCGGGAGAACAACAGGATGTGACCTGCCTCGATCGGGAACTTCTCTGCAGTCATTGCGAACCCCTCGTCACGACGTTTCGGTACGCCTAGCGGTTTAGTCCTGAACCCGCCTCAGCGTCTAGCCCGCAGTCGAGTGCGACGGACGTCGATGGCCGCTCCCGTTATCCGATCGACGACGCCGGGGTCGATCGATGCACCGGTCTCGGTGTCGAACAATTCGATCGGTAGCGCCTCGTCGAACATCCAGTCTTCGCCGAAGCGCCACATGGCGGCCAGCACGTCCCAGAGGGCACGTCCCTTTGGTGTCAGTCGGTACTCGTGCCGTGGTGGGTGATCTTCATACGGGCGTCGTTCGATGACACCCTCAGCTTCCAGCCGCTTCAACCGAGTCGACAACACAGCTCTACTGATGTCGAGCGCCTCGGCGAATTCCTCGAACCGTCGACGACCGAAGAAGAATTCGCGCAGAATCATCGGCGTCCACCAATCGCCGAGTAGATCCGTAGTCCGGGCGATCGGGCAGGGTTCGTTGTCGAACCGGGTTCGGCGCATCGTTAGCCAACGGCCTCGAGTTTGGCGGGCACGTGTTTGTGCCAGGGCGTCCCGGCGTACTCGTCTCGCCAGTCGGCAGTGGTCAACTCGTTGGGCGAGATACCGGTTGCCTCCGGGTTTCCGCCTGCGGGCGAATAGTCGAGGCCCATGCCGTTCGGCAGCGAGATGAAGCCGTCCTGCATGGTCTCGTTGACCTCCACAACGGCGACCGCAGTGCCGCCGGGCGTCGTGACCCTGATCCTGCCGCCCGATTCGACGCCGACAGTCTCGGCATCTGCGGGGCTCAAACGCAACGCTCCTTCGGCGTCACGCTTGCGCCACGACGGGTCTCGCATGATGGCGTTCGCGGTGAAGCTACGACGTTCGCCGGCCGCCAGGATGAACGGGAACTCTTCGGTTCGGTGGTCCGTCGGGAGGCCACTCAGCGCAGCTAAGTCGGCGACGAGTTCAGGAATGTCCACCTGAATTTTCTTGTCGTCGGTTTTCAGCAGATCCCACGCTTCGTCGTAGGTGTGGCGAGTGAACACCACCCCGTCGCGACTCTCGACAAGCTTCTGGAACAGGTTGTTGCCGAGCGATGCATCATCGCCCTCGATACCAGCAGCGCGGACAGCCATGGGGTACTTCCTCGCGGCCTGCTGGGCGGAGAACCACACGATTGCCGCCCCGGCCATTCCTTCTGGGAGTGTCTGGCCGAGCGTCTCGTAGAGAATGACAGGAGCCACCCCAGCGAGCTCGGGATGTTCCGCAGTGGCGGTCATCATCGCTACTCCGAATGCCTCGATCCCCTCTTCGGCTGCGGCGCGGAGAGGAGCGATCGTCTCGTCGTTGTACAGCCCGACCTCACGCACGATCCGTGCATGGATCTCGGCCTCGGGCAATGTGCCTTCGAGCGGCTCGAGAATTGGTGCACGCACGGTGAAGGTGTTGTCGGGAAAGGCGAGGGAGAAGAACGTCGCTTCGACCTTTTCGTATTGCGAGCTGGCGGGGAGGATGTAACTCGCTTCGCGAGCCGTCTCTGTCATGACGACGTCGATCACGACGGAGAAATCAAGGTCCTTCATTGCCTGACGCCAGTCGGGACCACCGGCCAGCGAATGCACGGGGTTCGAACTCTCGATCAGCATGGCCCGGATGCGCTCGGGGTGATCTGAACTGATCATCTCTGGGATCTCGTTGCACGGCACCAGGTCGGAAATGATCTGTGAGCCCGTGACGGGGGTGAGCGGCTCCCTGCGGGCCATCGAATAGTTGAAGATTGGCGCCATGCTCGAATGGGTGGTCATGCCTCCTGGCTTGGCAAAGCTCCCGACAAGGATCCAAAGCAACTTCTGGAGGTAGGAGACCAGCGTCGAGTTGGGGGCCATCTCGATGCCGAGATCTTCGAGCACCGCAACGCTGTCGGCGGATCCGATGCGACGAGCGGCAGCCCGCAGCAGATCTTCCTCTACGCCACAACGGGCCGAGTAGTCCGCCACATCGACCTTGCCGAGCTCGGCGACAACTGGCTCGGAACCAACCGTGTTCTCATCGAGGAAGGTCTGATTGATCAGCCCTTCTTGCACCAGAATTCCGCCGAGGGCGGCAACGCAGAATGCATCGGTCCCGGGCTTCACCTGGAGATGAAAGTCAGCCAGGTCGGCCGTCTCGCTCCGACGGGGGTCGATCACGATCATCGATCGAGCATCGTCAGCGGCGATGTTCTTGAGAACTCGTCGAGCCTCATCGAACCCGTGGGAGTGCCAGGGGTTCTTGCCAACAAAGATCGACACTTCGGCGTGGTGGAAATCACCGTGGGTGTGTGCTGCGAACAGACGACCGTCGACCCATGCCTCGCCGGTCTTCTCCTGCGCGAGGGCATTGGACCGGACCGTGATGCCGAGGGCCCGACGAGTCGCCGAACCGTAGGCCCCGACGAGGTGGTTGCCCTGACCGCCACCGCCGTAATACATCAGGCTTCGCTTGCCGTGTTTCTCGGTGACTCCGCTGAGACCGGCGACAACCTCGGAGATCGCGGTGTCCCAATCGACCTCGGTGTAGGTGCCATCAGCTTCACGTCGCATCGGCGACGTGAGTCTGCTGGTGTTGTTCTGATAGTGGTTCAGTCGCAGGGCCTTCTCACAGGTGTAGCCCTTCGAAGCAACGTGGGCCTTGTTGCCTCGAATCCTTGTGATCTCTCGGTCGTCGAGCCGTACCTCGACGCCGCAATTGTTGGAGCACAAGACACACACGGTCTTGTGCCACTCCATCTTCGGGTCGATGGGTTCGGTGGAGCTAGGTGAATCGGTGACGGCCATGGCAGGAACCTCCGGCAGGTGGAGTCGAGTGCGTTCTGTAGTAGAACCTACGCCGATGAACGGACAGAACTCAAACGAGCCGGCGGGATCCAGCGAGCGAGCGCTGCCGACCATGATCTCGTTCGTGGCTCCTTCGGGCACCGGCAAGACGACCCTCGTGGAGGCGGTCATCGCGAGGCTCACTGAGCAAGGTCTCCAGGTTGCTGCGGTAAAGCACGATGCGCATCGCATTGAGCTCGACACCGAAGGCAAGGATTCGTGGCGCATGCGAAACGCAGGCGCAGAAACGCTGCTCGTTGGCGCGAATCAACTCGCCTGGATGAGCAACGAGGGAACCTCTCCCCCGCTTGTCGATCTGATCGAACTGTTCTTCTCGACGGCTGACATCGTCATCGTCGAGGGGTGGCGGTCTGCCGAGCTGCCGACCGTGTTGGTCCAGCGACCCGAAGTCGATGATGCGACCTGGCAACGACCAGATGCATCGCGAATCCTCGCCACGGTGCATCCAGATGAGATCGACCGGACGGTCCAGATCGTTCTGGCTCAACTCTGACCGACTGGGCTGGGTGACAGATCAGATGCGGCGAACGCCACGATCCGATTCTCGTTGCCACCGAATCTCCTTCAGAAGTTGAGACGCAGCTCGTGTCACTGGGACGAGGGTGGATGAGCCGAAGGCGACGAAGATGAAGAGCTGGAGCGATGCCGGGGATCCCTCGCCGTTCACGCTGCCGAAGTCAGCGAACACGGGCAAGAAGACGGTGAACAGGATGATCGCCATAACCAACGCGTAGGCCACCGCAAGCCCGAGACGCCATGCGGCCCGCATGATCGGCACACCGTTGTCTCCAAGCTCCATTGCCTTGGATGCCTGGTGCAGGCGACTGTTCGTACTTTCGACAACATCAAAGATCGTCATGTCCTGATCCTGGGTTCTCGTTCCGTGTTCGGAATCGGGGCAAACCCCCTGCCTCTCGACCGCGCGCTCGGGTGTCGAACGCCACAGCCCACCGTCTGCAGCCCGACCGGGCGTCAGCCCGCCCAGGACGGCTGCTCGCCTCTGCCCAGGCCGCCCACTACGGTGCGCACCAGAGCCCGGCGAGCGGCCGGCCACAGATCGATGAGGAGATGTCATGCCACAGGAAGTACGCGGGGTCATTGCCAAAGCAAAGGGTGAGCCCGTCACGGTCGAGACGATCATCATTCCGGACCCCGGACCGGGCGAAGCCGTCGTCAAGATCCAAGCCTGCGGCGTCTGCCACACCGACCTTCACTACCGAGAGGGCGGCATCAACGATGAGTTCCCGTTCCTTCTCGGACACGAAGCTGCTGGCATCGTCGAAGAGGTTGGCGAAGGCGTCACTGAAGTCGCAGCAGGCGACTACGTGATCCTCAACTGGCGAGCCGTTTGCGGACAGTGCCGCTCCTGCCTCAAGGGCAAGCCCCAATACTGCTTCTCGACCCACAACGCCAAGCAGAAGATGACCCTCACCGATGGCACTGAACTGTCGCCTGCGTTGGGTATCGGCGCCTTCTGCGACAAGACCCTCGTGGCCGCTGGCCAATGCACCAAGGTCGATCCGGCGGCCAAGCCCGAGGTGGCGGGGTTGCTCGGCTGCGGAGTGATGGCGGGCCTCGGCGCCGCGATGAACACGGGCGAGGTCGGACGCGGAGACTCCGTGGCGGTCTTCGGCTGTGGCGGCGTCGGCAACGCAGCGCTCGAAGGTGCTCGCCTCGCCGGAGCAAGCACGATTATTGCCGTCGACATTGACGACCAGAAGCTCGAATGGGCCAAGGACTTTGGTGCCACGCACACCGTCAACTCGATGAACGAGGACCCGGTCGAGAAGATTCGAGAACTCACGGGCGGCAACGGAGTCGATGTCGCCATCGAGGCGATCGGTCTTCCGAAGACCTACGAGCAAGCGTTCTACGCTCGTGATCTCGCCGGCACCGTCGTGCTCGTTGGCGTGCCCAATCCTGAGATGAAGATCGAGCTGCCGTACATCGAGCTGTTCGGCCGTGGCGGGGCACTCAAGTCGAGCTGGTACGGCGACTGCCTCCCCAGCCGTGACTTCCCGATGCTGATTGACCTCTATCTCCAGGGCCGCCTCAACCTCGAGGGCTTCGTTTCTGAGACCATCGATCTGGACTCTGTCGAAGAGGCGTTCCACAAGATGGAGGGCGGTGGAGTGCTGCGCTCCGTCGTCGTGCTCGACTAGTTGTTTCGCGAGCCACGAGGTCCCGTTTCTTCAAGACCGTCTTCTCGTTGGCGGTCATGGTGACAACATCACAACGACAGGAGTCACCATGACCGCTCGACATCTCGGCAAGAACCTCATCCACCTTGGCCTCGGGGCCACCGCCGTTCCCCAGCCCGACTTCACCGGCGATCTCGACTGGTATGACGGCTACGGCAAACGATCGGCCACTGATGGAGTCGAGGGCCGACTCGTCTCGATGCACTCCTTCCACGAGTCGTGGGACGTCTGGGAGATGCACCCCAAGGGCGCCGAAGTCGTGATCTGCACGAGCGGCTCGGTCACCCTCGTGCAAGAGATCGACGGCGAACACGTATCGACCCAACTCAGCGAGGGCGAGTACGCCATCAACGATCCGGGTGTCTGGCACACCGCCGACGTTGCCGGACCGACATCGTGTGTATTCATCACTGCCGGGATGGACACCCAGCACCGACCGCGATAGCGACGCCGGTCGCCGAGAAACACTCGTCAGTGTCATGAACCCGTGGGCATACTGCGGACCATGGCACGACTCGATCGAGTGATCACATCCGGCATTTTCAGTCTCGACGGCGGCGACTTCGAAGTCGACAACAACGTCTGGATCATTGGCGATGACCGAGAGGCGATCGTGCTCGACGCAGCGCACGACCATGAGGCAATACTCGCCGGCCTCGGCGGGCGGACGCTCAAGGGCATCATCTCTACCCACGGCCACAACGATCACATCAATGCCGCGGCGATCCTGGCCGACGAAACCGGCTGTCCCATCTGGCTGCATCCTGACGACACGATGCTCTGGGAAACCGTGTACCCGGACCGTCGGGTCGACAACACGCTGACCGATGGGCAGACCATCAACATCGCCGGTGCCGAGCTGAACGTCATCCACACACCCGGACATTCCCCCGGCGGCTGCTGCCTTCATCTCGCCGAAGACGGGCTGCTCTTCTCAGGAGACACGCTCTTCAACGGCGGTCCGGGTGCAACCGGTCGAAGCTTCTCGAGCTATGACCTCATCCTCGACTCGATCGAGCACAAGCTCTTCACGCTGCCCGCCCACACCGTGGTCCATACCGGACACGGCGACTCCACCTCAATCGAGACCGAAGCAGCGTCGCTCCCCGAGTGGCGGGCATCCCAGAGCTAGCGGGCTAGCGAAGATTGACCCGAAGCCCGGCGACCATCACTTGGTCATCGGCGGATCGGGCATTGCGAAGATCAGCACCGGCCAGCACAGCATCGCGATCAGCTGTGACCACATCGATACCGCCCAGGCCCTCACCACGTCCATCCTCGTCTGCGACGAAGCGAATCGTGGCGTTGTCGAATTCGATGGCCAGGCGTCCCTCGGAGTCCTCTCCGAGTTCGAGCTCAGCGATATCGGCCCAACGCCGGGCCAGACGCTCGGGGTCGGGACTCTGAAGTTCCGCAGCGGAGATGCTCGAAACTCGATCGGTACGAACGTAGGGCTCCCAGTTCTTTCCAGCTGGGTACCACGGCCCCCCGACGGCATCGCCACCCTCCATCGTCATCTGATCCATCTCGAAGAATGAGCCGCCCGTGTCCGCCGGGTGAAGTTGGATGCCATCGTGTCCCTCATCGGGATAGTTGAGATCGAACGCAACCCGTACGCCGAGTTCGGCAACTCGTTCACGCCGCCGCGCCACGTCGTCGACTTGATTGATCACCATGTAGCCACCGTCGCCGGACCGACGCTCGATGTAGCGACCGCCGGCGGTCCCCTCCTGGGTTGGCGTGACCACTTCGACAAATTGGTTGCCGAGCGGCCAAAGCGTGTTCTTCAGACCAAAGACCTTCACTCCCGGGTCGGTGAAGCACGCCTCCAACCCGAGGATGGTGCCGATATCGGCAGCGGCCGATTGCAGGTCGGCGGCAACGATGGCGATCTGGCGAAGACGAATCCACATTTGCCCAGCCTTCCCGACTCGGTCCAAGACGACAAGTCCAAGCGCTCAAGTGGAAGCCAATTCGGCTCGTTCCCCAGTCGCCAGTATCGTCCCCGCCATGGTTGAGCCCGACTTCCTGAGATTCGACACTCTGAGCCTGCACGCTGGGCAACGACCCGACCCGACAACCGGTGCCCGAGCCGTCCCCATCTTCGCCACCACCTCCTACTCGTTCCCCGACACCGACGAGGCGGCAGCTCTCTTCAATCTCGAGGCACCGGGCCACATTTACAGCCGCATTTCAAACCCAACGGTCGCGGTACTCGAAGAGCGAATCGCTGCTCTCGAAGGTGGCGTTGGTGCGGTCTGTACGGCCAGCGGAACTGCGGCACTCCACCTCGCCGTGGCCTCATTGATGTCGGCAGGCGATCACATCGTTGCGTCCAAGAACCTCTACGGGGGTTCGTACAACATGATGAATCTCACGCTGCCACGCTTCGGTATCACCACGACGTTCGTGGATCCCAGAGATCCGCAAGCGTTCGCCGCTGCCATCCAGCCGAACACCAAGATCGTCTACGCCGAAACACTCGGAAACCCCGGGATCGAAGTGCTCGACATCCAGGCAGTGGCCGACGTCGCCCATGCAGCCGGGCTCCCGCTGATGGTCGACTCGACATTCTCGACGCCCTATCTGATACGCCCAATCGAGCACGGCGCCGACATCGTCATGCACTCGGTCACCAAGTTTCTCGGAGGTCACGGCATCGCTCTTGGCGGAGTCATCGTCGACGGCGGCCGATTCGATTGGGCCCAGAACGACAAGTTCCCGACACTCACCGAGCCGTACGCCGGTTATCACGGTGTTGTGTTCACCGAAGAGTTCGGGCCAGCTGCGCTCGGAATGCGAGCCCGAGCCGAGGGCTTGCGTGACTTTGGGGCCTGTATGAGTCCCCACAACGCATTCGCCCTTCTCCAGGGCGTCGAGACCCTGCCACTACGCATGGCTCGACACATCGAGAACACCGATCGAGTACTCGAAATGCTCCAGGCGAACGAAGCGGTCAGTTGGGTCAAGCATCCGCGAGTGCCCGACCACCCCGATCATGAGCTGGCAGCCCGGCTCTATCCGAAGGGTGCAGGTGCCATCCTGAGCTTCGGCGTGAAAGGTGGGCGAAGCGCCGGCCGCAAGTTCATCGAGTCCGTCCAGTTGGCCTCCCACCTCGCCAACGTTGGCGACGCCAAGACGCTCGTCATTCATCCGGGGTCGACAACTCATGGCCAGCTCACCACCGAGCAGCTCCAAGCCAGCGGAATCAGTGAGGACCTCATCCGATTGTCCGTCGGGCTGGAAGATCCCGAGGACATCGTCGAGGACTTGTCCCGGGCACTGAAAGCGAGCCAACGATGATCGTTGAAGTTGATGGAGTCAACGCCCATGCCGCCACTGGCGGAGTCGATCTCGCCGGCGACAGCCCCGTGGTGCTCCTCATCCACGGAGCAGGAAACGACGCAACAGTCTGGCAACTCCAGACCCGCTACCTCGCCTATCGAGGCTTTCGGGCCGTCGCCGTGGACCTTCCCGGCCACGGAGCATCGGAAGGAAGCCCGCTCGCCACGATCACCGAGATGGCCGATTGGATCGCTCGATTCGTCTCAGCCGCCGGTTTCTCAACCGTTCATGTCGTGGGCCACTCGATGGGCACATTCATCGCTCTTGAGCTGGCCACGACGCACGCCGACATCGTCAAGACGATCACCTTGCTCGGTACCGCAACGGAGATGGGCGTGCATCCCGAGTTGATCGATGCGGCGACAAACGACCTTCCGCGTGCTGCCGCCCTCATGGCTGCGTGGGGCCACGCCAAACCGGCGCATGTTGGCCGCAATCCCACACCTGGAATGTGGATGGTCGGCGGCGCCCGAGCGTTGGTCGAAAATTCTGAGCCCGGCGTGCTGCTTGCTGACTTCACCGCATGTATGAACTACGACAAGGCGCTCAGCTCCGCGGCGGCAGTGCAGTGCCCAACCACCGTGATCATCGGGCAGGGCGACAAGATGACTCCCGCAAAGAGCGGCCGGAAGTTAGCCGCGGCCATCCAGAACGCTGTCGTCGTCGAACTGGCCGACACCGGCCACACGATGATGTTCGAAAATCCGCGAGCCGTGAAGCACGCGCTCCTCGCCGCGCTCCGCTGAGCTGAGTTCTCCCATCAACAAGCCTCGTCCCGGCGAGGACAGAGCCTGTCGGGCTTACGAAAGAGCGTGCCAAGCACCGTCACGGCCAAGGTACTGACCGTCTTGGTAGAACGATTCGGCGCCCGCATCCTCGAGCACCTGCAGCATCACGGGGACCGCACCGCCTTCGGCTCGAATCTTGGCGATCACGCGGGCTGGGCCGAGATGATCCAGCATCTCGAATGGTCCCTTTGCCCAGTTGAAACCCCAACGAATCGCGTTGTCGATGTTCACCACATCATCGGCAATCTCGGGAACCAAGTCGGCGGCGTAGCGGAGCGTGCCACCAAAGACGTCCCAAGCCAGAGCGCCCTGAGGAGACTCCTCGAACATCACGGCTCCGAGATCAGCGGACACCCCAGCGAGGTCTGCCTCGGCCCCATCTCGCCACTCCTCGGAAAGAAGATCGAACGTCTCCTTCTTCTTGGATCCATCGTCAAGCTTCTGCACCCGGCCGAATCCGCCAAGCTCCCGTGACTTTCGGCCGAGTTGACCTCGGTCGAGCATTCCCTGTTCTGCTCCTGGAAATTCAGTGAACGCACGGCCCACATCGCCGTCGGGAAGATTGATGGCCAGGTTCTTGCCCACGAGGTCCATGACGTCGAGTCCGATGAGATCGATGAGTCCATAGAGGCCCGTGGGCGGAAGGCCTACTGGCTTCCCAAGCACGGCGTCGACGGTTTCTTGCTGCATCCCGCCTTCGAGGAATGGCTTTGCCTTGTGCAGGCCGCTCAACATGAAGAAACAGCCGATTCGGTTGCCGATGAAGTTGACCGTGTCCTTGGCGTGGACCACACCCTTGTCCAGCTGGTTGGCCCCGAAGGTCGCAAAGGCCTCGACGACATCGTCGGTTGTCTGCTCACCAGGAACCAGCTCGAAGAGCTTCATGACGCGCACAGGATTGAAGAAGTGAGTGATGGCCACGTCGTTCTGAAAGCGCTCTGGGAGACCAGCTGAGATATCGCGGAGTGGGATCCCCGAGGTGTTCGAGCTGATGACCGAGCCGTCCTTGCGCAGAGGCTCGACCTTGTTGAAGAGCTCTTGCTTGATCGCAACGTCTTCGACAATCGCCTCGCAGATCCAGTCGTAGTCGGCAAGCTTGTCGAGATCCGCGTCGAATGTTCCCGTTTCAACCAAATGACGGTCCCCTTCGTCGACTGCTGCAAGGCCGCGCTCGACCGCTTCGACAGTCATGTCAAGCATGAGGACCCTGCACCCAGCAGCGGCACTGGCTGCCGCAATCCCAGAACCCATGGTTCCGCATCCGAGCACCGCTACCGATTCGATCTGTCGACTCATGTTCACAAGTTTGGCCCGGGAAGTCTCCGATCCCACTGTTCGGGCTGATCACGGTGCCCCTGACCGTTCACACCCATGAACAAGCCCGAAACGAAGCCTCCGTTCGGGACGAATCCAGCTCGCTCGCCACGTTGTATGTCTCGTTCGCTCCCCCGAGCACCCCCAAACCAACTTCTGGAGATCACGACATGGAAAACC
>CALHCB010000068.1 GCA_937930695.1 uncultured Acidimicrobiales bacterium
AACGACACCGCGTCGTCCTCCTCTTCGCCTTCAGCCCCGAATTCATCGGCAACTACCCATACAACCCAACCAACTAGAGGACTTCGCTCAGTCGAGTTCGAGTTGGGTCACATCCGTCGGGCCAGCGTCACTCGCAAGCACATCGCGCACACGTTGCATCGACCCGGGCAGATCGGTGACCTTGCGTTCGATCGCCCCGGAAGGTCGACAAAAGACGAATCGGCATTCGGCAACGGGCAATCCGGTCACCACCTCCAGCGCAACCGCGTAGGACGCACCTTGGAGCTCGTAGGCCGCAAGTTTGGCATCGATCTCGGCTTCTGAACGGGCCGAGTCTGTCTTGTAGTCGACAACGATGAGCCCGTCTGGTCCCTCGACCAGCAGATCGACATATCCCTCGATCACTCGATCGCCGACGGGGGCGCTGACAAAGAGTTCTTTGTGGTGGGGATAGGACCCCGCCAGCTTGATGGCTCGAGACCCGAGCGCCGAGCGAACAAGTGCCGCGACCACATTCACGTGGTCTGGGATCGATTCCAGATCGCACTGCTCGATGATCAGCGGATCGAGGGGCGGCGGATCAGCGAGATCGATTACTTGCAGGGTGGCGTGGACGGCTCGCCCGATTGCCGAACCAGCGCGGCCCTTCCGCCGCTGGACGAGCGCTTGGTCGTTCTCGAGATCTGCACCATCGTCATCATCATCGATGTCGAGGTCAGCAGCGGCGCGAGCGACTGCGGTCGCTGACATGACACGGCGACGACGACCGGTGGCAAGCAACTTCGCTCGCATGTCGATCCAGTTGTTGCGTTCGTCGTTCGTCTCCGGAAGCGCAAGCGTGCCTGGCCCCTCGGTGGGCGCCGGCATCATGCGCGGCCCCGTCTCCGGGAGGCGGCGACAGCCATCTGCGGAGCGTTCAGCCCACTCCGCCATTTGACGGCCGAAACTCTTCTTGGCCCGTTGGTTGTGATGAGCCGAGACAACCAGGTGATCCCTGGCACGAGTCGAGGCGACGTAGAGCAACCGGAGCTTCTCGTGTTCGTCCATCTCTTCTTCAAGATTCGCCCGGGGTTCGTGTCCCGCCGTCTCCAAGTTCTTCCTGAGCCGAACTTCTGGCGGACCAGACTCTGGCCACGCAACGCTGACACCGGATCGTCGTCCTCCGCCGCCCGTGGACATGCCGGACAAGATCGTGATGGGGAACTCCAGGCCCTTGGAGCCGTGGATGGTCAGGATCTGCACCGCCTCGTCATCTGTTTCGGGGAGCAACGGTTCGTGAACACGAGCGCCGTCGGCGCTTTGCAGGCCTGCCCATTCGACAAAGGCTCGCAGGCCGCTGCCTCCGGACTCCTCGAACTGTCTGGCCTGATCGACGAGAAAACGAAGCCGGCGCCATACGTCTTCAGGTTTCGAATCAGCGAACGCCAGAATGACGGCTCGTCGGTCTCGCAAGATCCGATCGACGAGATCAGATGGTGAGGTCCACCATCGCTCCTCCCACAGGCCACGCAGGTAGGTCAAGGCATTCCGAACCGGACCATCGATCCCCAATTCGTTCTTGCGGATGTCCCATTGTCCGCCTGCGCTCCGGTGTTGAGCCAGATCCACGTCTGAACAAGCAAAGAGGGGCGAGCGTAGTGCCGTCACCAGGCTGATCTCATCGGTCGGATCATCGATGGCCCGCACAGTGGCGAGCACGTCGAGGATTTCCTGCGTCGAGTAGACCAGGGTTCCTGTGGCGATTCGATAGTTCACCTCCGCGTCGCGCAACGCATCGCGCAGGAATGGCATCGATGTTCGAGTGGGGATGAGAATCGTGATGTCGGAAAGGCGCGGTTCACGCCACGCACCAGAGTCGCGATCGAACACGAGCCAGTTCTGTTTGTTGGTGGCGATGTCGACGATCGAGCGCGTCACGTCGTCAGCTTCGGCCTGCCGGACCTCAGCCGCGGACGCCTTCGGATTGGGATGAAGCCCACCAAGAACCAGGGGGCGGTGATCGCTCCCCGAGTCGGCATCCCGGTGAGCAAGCAGTGGCTCATAGAGCGGTTGTCGACCGGGGATCTCCTCGGCCATCAACTCCGAGAACAGACCATTGACCCAATCCAAGACCGGAGCGACAGTTCGGAAGTTGGTCGTGAGCCGAACAGGGCCGGCGGAGGATCCGAATCGATCCCTGGCGGTCAGGAACAGACCAATGTCGGCCCGCCGGAACCGGTAGATCGATTGCTTGGGGTCCCCGACGAAGAAGAGCCGTCCATCCACAACAGCCTGTTCGTGCCAAGAACCGGGCTCTGCGCCCGGTTCAAATGCCGCAGCGATGAGCGTTGCGAGTTCGATCTGGATGGGGTCGGTGTCCTGAAACTCATCGAGTAGCAGGTGAGAGAAACGGTCGTGCAGCGAGGTGCGAGCTGACTCGTTCGTTCGCAACATTCGCCGGGCCAAAACGAGGAGGTCATGGAACTCGAGGCCGCCTTCAGTTTTCCGTTCGTCGGCGCCCTCCAGCACATGCTGGGCGATCAGCACGAGGTGGTGACCAAGGAGTTCGTCGGCGCATCGCCCCATGACGTCGCTGACGGCTTCATTCACCGCCCGAATCGCACCTCGGGCTTCTTTGACGTCGCAGGTCCACGATCCCTTTTTCCCAATGTTCCCTGGCTTCAGATCGCCATGGCTCACGAGCATGCGGAGACGCAGATCATCGTTCGGAGCAGCAACGATCGCATCGAGGCGCGGGAGGTACTCCTCGATCTTGGCAAGAAGAAGATCATCGAGGTCGGTGCAGGCTGCGCGCATCTCGCGAAGATCGACGAGTGCGTTCTCGAACGGTGAGAAGTCGACAGCTTCGATGGGGGGAGGCACCGCCGTTGCGAGATCTTCGACCCGATCCCAGTTCTGAGCCATCTCTGCTGCGAGGTCCTTCAGCGACGACTGGCCCTGGTAGCGAGGCTCGAGAGCGATGCCGACAAGTGCGGACCTGACGAGAAGCAGTTCATGATCGACATCGTCGTAGAGACGATCGACGAACCGCTGCCATCGCTCTTCGTGGCGAAGCTGCGAGGAAATCTCATCGACAACGCGTACCTGGGGCGGCAGACCAGCAGCAAGAGAGAATTCGGTGAGCAGTCGGGCGGCGAATCCGTGCAGCGTGGAGATGGCCGCCAAGTCTGCGTCGTGCAGGGCTCGCCTTGCGGCTTCCCGCACCTCGTCGTTTGGCGCGTCGTTGGCCGTCTTTTCGAATTGGACGCGGATCCTTGTTTGCAGCTCTGCGGCGGCCGCCTCGGTGAAGGTGATGGCTGCGATGTTGGCGAGCGGAACACCTTCATCGAGCACCAGGCTCACGATCCGATTGACGAGCTGCGTTGTCTTGCCCGTACCGGCTCCTGCCTCGACGAAGAGCGTCTGGCTCAGCCCGGTTGTGCTGATGAGATCGCGGGCGCTCTGATCTGCCGGTTGTGTTGTCATCACGCCTCCTCATCCTGTGGCGCGACCGGAATCAGCCGCGTCCGAATCTGAAGTTCGGCAGCAGACGCCTTTTCGGCGGCCTCGTCGCCTCGTGATACTGGACACAGTGTGTTGAAGTCGCAGTAGCGACAGTTCTCGTGAGTTCTGGCCCAGTTGTTCCACTCCCCTGGCACGGCGGGATACACGCCGCTGTCGATCCCCTCGACGATTGCGTCGAGCACCTCAACGAAACGAGAGAGGTGCTCAGAAGTCCACTGATACCCGTGGGTTGTCTCTGTGTCCGTCGGATCGATCATCCAGTAGTGACTGTGAATCGGGACGTCAGGACCGGCTGCTACACGGCGAGCGGCTTCTGCATACAGGCCGAGTTGGAGCGTCGTGCCTCCCTGAAATGGGTCATCGGGCAGGCCCTTGTATTTGGCGCCCTTACCGGTCTTGTAGTCATAGACGTGCACGGCTCCATCGGTTGCTTGATCGACACGGTCAATTCGCCCTCGAAACCCAAGTTGGCGACCGTCAGGCATGGTGAGAGTGACCGGGTCGGCCCCGTCGAGGCCAAAGGCCAGCTCGACAGAAGTGGGACGGGTGCCATTGGCGTTGCGACGATTCGTGTCGACGGCCAAGAACTCATCGAGCATGCCGAGCAGGTCGCGTTTGGTCTGGCGCCAGATCACCTCGCGTCCGGTGCGTCCTCGCGCTTCGTATTCGGTGAGCGTCTCGAGTGCGATTGCTCGAAGTTGTTCCCGGTCCGCATCGGTCCACGCTTCGTGCGGCTCTGGCCGGTTGTGTTCGATTGCTCCAGCAATGAACTTCTCCAGGCTGTCGTGAATCGCAGAACCCCGGTCGAGTGGGCTGATGTCGATGGCTCGCTCCGGATCGTCGCGTTCTGAGAGTCCGAGCACGTAGCCGAGGTAGTACCGGAAGCCGCATTGTGCCCAGGTCTCCAAACGAGATGGGGACAACGTGCTCGAACCGGCCGAGGTGAGATCAAGAGATCCAAGGTTGCCATCGAAGGCGGTGAATGCTTCGGAGCGGCGGCTCGCAATCATCTGGAGCCCTCGGTCGATCAGTTCCCCCACAGGATGTTGGATCAAGTCGCCGCCGTCACGGAGATAGCGACTCACCGCGGCCAGGTCGCGCTCCATGACGTCCATTGGGATCGGTGGATTGGTCGTTCGCGCTGCATGGGAGCTGACAACGTCGACGATCGGGTCGCCGAGATGTTCGAAGTCGGTGGCGAACACACTGGTTCCTGCCAGCGCCGAGGCCGATTCGAGAAGCCAGCGGGATGGAACAGCCTGACGGTGACTCCGCAGATCACCGCGAGGGAACGTGAGCGTGCGGCCCCTCGCTGGCGCGGCGCTGAGTGCGGCGAGAAACGAGCGGTGCTGCTCGGCGAGGCGACTGCTTCGGGTTCGAAGCTGCCCCACCGCACGTTGTCGCGCTCCGTCAGGCAGCAGGGGATCATCGCGCCGACCCGACGGCATCAGCCCTTCAGCGGCTCCGACAACGAAGACGGCATCAAGATCTTGGCCAACTGCCGCAGTGAGTGGGCCGTAAGTCACTCCATCCCCAAAGCGGCCGTGACGGCCTCGAGCCACATCAAGCTCGGCATTCAGCGCACGAATGAAGACGGAAGTCTCAGGCTGAGGGTCAAATTCGTCGAGAGCGCTCAGACGATCGATGGCATCAGCCACCCGCTCGAACGCATCTTGTTCTGCCTCCGGCCAATGGCCGTGGGCATGTTCCCTGCCCAGAAGACCCTCGAGCAGGATCGTGACCTCGGATGCCTTCTCAGCCCAGGAGGAAGCCCGATCGAACGCAGCAAGACGCACTTCGAGTTCGGTAATGAATCGTGCGAGCGACGTCACGTCGTCGATCTCTCGTTGGATTCGATCAAGCCTGCGGGGATCAGCGCTGGCCGCTCGCTCTCTGACCAGCTGGGCATCAAGAGAGCCTTGGTGGGACCCGAGCTTGCGCCGCCAATCACTGAGATCCTGAACGACACCAGCAGACCGGGAGATCCGCTCCCACACCGAAGGACGGACGGCGCGATCTTCGAAGCGAACCGGTGCGCCGCTCACAAGCGAAAGCACTCGATCGCGTCGCCACCGCCGGGTGGGCAACTCAAGAGCGCCGAGCAGCGTGCGACCGACCGTCGAGTCAGCAAGCCGGAGCGGGGATGGACCGTTCGCAGTCAGGCCCGCGCCGCGGAAATGCTGCTCGATCATGCGGACATACGGATCCGGCGCGGGATAGAAGACCCCAATCCGGTCGAGTGGGATGCCGTCGGCCGCCAACCCAACAATTCGACGGGTGACTTCTCGAATCTCTTCGTCCGCATCCGTCACAGAAACCAACAGATCCGCGATTGGGGGTGCCACGGCGGTCGCGTGGCCCCGCAGCTGGCTGGGTCGCACGCCAACGGCTTCGCACGCCACATGAGTGGCTCGGTCTGCCTCTTGATTGCCTGTCGCTCCGACGATGACAGTGGTCGAACTCCGCTCAAAAGCGGTGCGCAAGAAGCGCTCAATGGGAGGAGTCATCTCCGATGGAAGAAACCACACGAGGTGCCCAAAGGGTTGGAGCTGATCATTCACTCGCTGGGTAGCAGCAAGGGCGAGATCGGCTTCTCCGTGGTGGTGTTGGAGTCTGGATCGAACGGACCGCACGACCGATACCGCGGCATCGGCGGTCGGGCCATGCGCAGCGACATCGTGAAGCAGCGGTTCATCCACGTTGCTCAACTCGGCATAGACACGAGCGACGGCGGCCTCGGTCGCGTGGTGATCGGCGACTTGGCGGAAGACCGTGTCGGTCTCGGCGAGCGTGGCCCGAACTGCTGCACCAAGCACAGGATTGGTGAGCGGTTTGCGATCAGGCAGCGCACCTGCGGCGAGCAACTCTGCGAACCGGAACGGGGTCAGAAACGAAACGTTGGCGATCCCACCGCTCCCAACGATCCCCGAACCGAGTGCTCGTCGGGCGGCAAGACCAGCGAAGTTCGAAGGAACGATGACGGTGACCGCAGCGAGGGGGCGGCTTGCCTTCGCCAAGTCGATCGCGGCGCGAAGCGCAGTGTTCGCCGGTCGCCCAAAGGGCAGTACGTGAACGTCGGCAATCATGAGTCGGC
This sequence comes from uncultured Acidimicrobiales bacterium, assembly GCA_937930695.1. GTDB lineage: Bacteria > Actinomycetota > Acidimicrobiia > Acidimicrobiales > SZUA-35 > CALEWY01. Next base: position 6,599 of record CALHCB010000068.1, read on the forward strand.
GAGCTCGCCGAACGCTTCACACTCCGGGTTCGCGCACTCAAAACCAACCCCATCAGAGAAAGCCGTCACTCCGCAGCTTCCGCAGATCGGCACCTGGAGTTCGTCTGATTCGTCGCCCATCGGATCTTGCCCCCACTCAGATCGTCGCTCGGTCACGTTGCCCAGCCTGGCACGCGCGTTGCACACTTCAACAACGTCAGGCAGCCCAACCGATGTGTTCGGCCGGGTGAAGAACCGCACGGCACCGAACGGTGCCCTGATTGCGCTCAATGATCGCGTTGAGCGGGTACTCACGAGTCACCCATTCGATCTCTTGCATGACCTCTTCCAGAATGTCGGCATGGGCCTCGGACCAGCCCTCGGTGAGCCAACCCTGGCGATGTAGTCCATCGGCCACGGCCACCTCGAGGTCGGCCTTGGTCATGTCGGGACGATCGATCACCATCGCGGTGGTTGTTGCCTTCGAGCTGGAGAGCCCGGCGAACCCCCTGGTGCAGCCGCAATCGTCTCGATCGCAATCGAAAAGCGGCAGATAGACCAACTCGCCAGCGACAGCGAAGTGGTAATCGTCGATGCGAAGCGACTGCGTGTGGCTGGTAGCGATCAAGACCTTCATGTGTTGACTCCTTCAACGGGGTGGCCTTCGAGACGGCCGGATGGTGCTGAGGGCTGCCGAAGCAGGCGATGAAATAGACCTTAGAAACGGGGTGTGACAGTCTCGGAGTCCCCAAAGATTGGAGTGCCATGACTGACAGCTTGAATGTCGCCAGAAGTCTTCGAGGATCCATCGGCATGCTGGCCATGGAATGGCTGATGGCCGACTCAACCCGAGAGCAAGCCGCCGACGCGGGCATGGCCGTCGACAACAACGGGATGTACGCCGTTGGTCGGCTCGGCGTGCTCGGCGACTGTCCGGTTGACAACGTGGTGGGTGCCGCCTTCTTCTGGAATCCCGACACGATGCGAACCATGGTCGAGTCCGGTCGTGCCAAGACCTCGCCGGCAGACGGGGCCAAGATCTACGCAGAGATCTGCGCCAAATGGGGAGAGCAGAAGCTCGCTGGTTTCGAGGGCACCGAACGACTCGGCGAGATCCTCGACAAGATCGTGGCCAACGCATCACCAAACGGCGCCCCAACCTTCGTTGGCTGGCGCGAGCAAGCCCTGCCCGCATCAGGACCGGGTCGAACCTTTCAGCTCGCTCAGACCATGCGAGAACTCCGCTTTGGTCGACATGCCGTGGCCGTGCAGGCCGCCGGTATGGGCCCGCTCGAAGCAATTCTGAGCGGACCCGCTGGCGAGTGGAACGCCGAGTTCTTCGGCTGGCCGAAGCCCTATCCCGACGTTGAAGACCTGACCGAGGCTCGAGCCGCCATCGAGGAGACGACGGATCACATGCATGCCCGTGATCTCGACGTCCTCACCGACGAAGAGCGCACCGACCTCCGAGCCCTCGCCAAGGCCGCACGGTTTTACGATCCGAGCGCCTGAGGGTCTGGGGGTCTGGGGAAATCGGAGCGGTTAGAGGCTCTCGATACGACTCGATCGCGACGCCTCATAGTCGCTCTGTTGACTACTCGCCGGTGGCACTTTTCGGTGAGCAAGCCCAGCGGACACGATGGCCGTCGCAAACGACGTTCCGCCCCAGGCCCAGCCACCAGGGCGCTGCCTACCTCGCAAGCCAGCCACCATGTGTCCGGCTGCCTTGGTCTGATGATTCGGTTGCCCGACGTTCGAGTAGCTAGCAAGCCGCTGTCCGTCCCCGATTGTGCACGAGACGTTTCGGATATTGAATTCGGGAGCCAACCATCCAGGCAGGTAGTCCTCCATCGGCGGACAGTCTTGTCCGCACGGGGTGAAATTGCCGGCAGCCGCAGCGATCGGCGAGCCTGGCCCGGTGCTCCATGTGCGCATGGCGAGCCGAATAGCGAGCGCAGCTGAGCTCGACTCGCAAACGTAGGCACCCATCGAGATATTGAGAGCGTCGAAGGCAATGTCGGTCCCGATGAGTCGATTGACCGCATCGAGCATCTTCAGTTCGTCTTGAAGCCGGCGGTCTGCGGCAAAGCCCTGCACTTCGTCGTTCCAGAATCGCACTCGGTGGTCGGGCCAGAGACTGCCTGGTTGCAGTCGTTCTTCTGGCGTGTTGTCGACGCGAGCGATCACCACTCGGGTGTCCGGCTCCTGCTGCACAATGATGCTGGCCACGAACAAGCCATGGCCTGCCAACTCATCCGGCAGGGTTTGCTCGGCGTCGTAGTTGCTATCCGACGGCACTACCCGTGCATCGAGCCAATCGACACCAGCTTCGAGATAGCCGCTGTCGATCATTGCAACGTGCTTCGGCGATTCAGAAAGGTCACCAAGCTCGGCAAACTCATGGCCGGTAAGAGCGAGTGGCGCCGTGCCCGGCGACATTCCCCAGTGGGGGGCAAACCCGGTCGCGACGACTGGTCGAAGATCCGGAAACTCGGTTGCGAACCCGGCAGGGTCGAGACCGTTTCCTGGGGCATCCATAATTCGATAGAGAGCGAGCCCGTCCTGAAGGATCAGGTCGAATGTCGAAGGCGACAGTGTTTCCAGGTCAGGTGCCCAACTCGCGAGCTCGTCGAAACTCTCGATCTCACTCAGCGCGCTCGGGCCCTGGCTCGCACCTGCTGCCCGAGCACCGGCCGGTCCAATCATCAGATCATTGCGATACCAAGCTTCGCACTCTTCTTCGTGTCCGTGTCCGTGCCCGTGGTCCTCGTCGGCGTAGTGCTCATAGTCAGTCAGTTCAGACTGAGTTCGGGGTGTCTCCGACATACGTCGCTCCGTTTCGTTTGTGGTCTTCTCCGTAGATAGAGGGGTCGCTACGTCGCCAGATACATAAGAATGCGGCGATGGAGGAACAGTACGCGCTCGATCTCGTCGATGTCGCAAGATCACGGCCCAACGACCCGATCGGCGAGATCGAAGCAGCGCTCGCCGACGCAACGGTGTCCACCGCGGTCAAGTCAATATGCGCACGCGCGCTTTGTGAGGCGACGCGTTGGACCAGGGGCATCGAGGAATCCGTCGAACATGGGCGCGCATCCATCGAGTTCGCGAAGGCCGCCAATCGAGAAGATCTCGTCGCCGAGTCAACGCTCACATGCTCTGGTTCGATCTTTCTAAGCGGTGACCTGCCGGGTGCCTTGATCCTTCTTGCTGAACTGGATGGCCATCGGGACGAACTCATCGCAGCAAAGGTCGACCATCAACGGTCGACCTATCTCGCTCGCTCGGGGAACCTCGCCGAAGCAGAGGCAGGTTTCCGACGAGCCCTGCCATTGTTCGAAGCCCACGGCGAGAAGCGATTCATGGCCTTCGTGCATCAAAACATCGGAATGATCCTGACTGAGCGCGGCGACTACGAGGAATCGATCGATCACCTCTACCAAGCCGGCATCCTGTTCGACGCAGTTGGCCTCGAACTGTCTCGCGCATCGGTGCAGCACACCGTTGGACGATGCCTGGCCTATCTCGGACAACTTCCGGCGTCCTGGGAGCATCTCAATCGAGCCGAGGCAACGATGTCCGAGATCTCCGATGCCGTCTGGGAAGTTCGCGGCACCAAACTTGAGGTATTGATCCAAGCAGGCCTCTTTCACGAAGCTGTGCAGGTGGCGGTCGAAGCTGAAGACGAACTGGCCACACAAGGGCAATCGATCCCGCTTGCCGAGGTCCGATTCTGGAAGGCGGTCGCACTGCTCGAACTCGATCGTTGGGATGCCGCCCGAATCTCCGCGGAATCGAGTGCCGCCATGTTCGAGGCACAGAAGCGCGATACGTGGGGCCTCCTCGCTCAATCACTCTCGCTTCGCGGTGTTGTCGAAGGCGATCGAACCCACCAGCCGGCGCTGATTCGGGACCTATCGAACCGGCTTTGCGTGCACGGCCAGTACACAGCTGCCGCGGCGATGTGGGCCGCTCTTTCGCACACCGATCCTGACGACGCACTCGAGGGTTTCGCTGAAGTCCGCGCCAACATTTCCCATCCTCCGTTCGCCTTGCTGCTCACCGAACATGAAGCGAAAGCGCGGCAACGGTGGTCCGTCGGCGATAACTCAGGGGCCTTCGAGAGCACGTTGGCGGCGATGGATATCGTCGAACGGCGCCAGTCGGCCCTGGCCGCATCCGATCTCGTGGCCGGTTCCACCGCCGCTGCTCGAAGCGTTCTGAAGCTCGGCTTGGATCACCGACTCTCCGGAGCAAGCCCGAGAGATGCGTTCGACTGGATCGAGCGAAGTCGCAGACTCGGCGTGACGCGGAATCGCACCACCCGCTCTTCGGAGAGTCAACGGTTGATCGGACAACTCCGCCAACTCCACGTTCGACTTCGCAGTGAAGCTTCTGGCTCTCATTCCGACACATGGGCTGAGATTCGCCAACTTGAGCAATCGCTCTCGGACCTCGACCGAGCCGCGGTGACATCCCGGCGAGAAAACGTCAACGATCAACGGTCGAGTCAGCCTGATCGGACACGGCACATTCGGGCTCATCTGTTCGACCACGACGGAGAGATGCGTGCCGCAGTTCTGGACCCGGAGGAGGGCGCCTACATAGCGAATCTCGGTACGACAACCTCATGGTGGCAAGAAGCGAACGCGTTGCGGAATGCTGCCCTCAGACATCTCGCCCTTCCTTCTGACCGCAACCGTGCACGGGTCCACCGGAGCGCTCCGCTCCTCCGCAGAATGAAGCGGACGATCTCCCCAAACTCCCACCTGGAACTGAGCCCACCCCGCGAGCTCCTGGATGTTCCCTGGGGCCTTGTAGTCGAAAGTGGCGACGAGCCGATTTCCGTTCACCTCTTCTTCGGCAGGACACATCGCCAACAACCACGACTCGATCGGGTCAAGATCGTTCTCGGCCCTGACTTGGATGCCAGTCAAGAAGGCCAGGGTGTTGCGGACATCTACGGGATTTCTTTCGGCGAGGCACCGCAGACGGTTCAATCCGCTCTCGCGTTGTTATCGAATGCCGACCTGGCACATTTCATCTGCCATGGCAGCCGACGATCCGACCAGGCGATGTTTGCCCATCTGAGAATGGGCGATGGTGATCTCACTGGCTTCGATATCGAAGGACTCGACCGGTCTCCTGAAACGGTCGTCTTTTCCGCTTGCGACGCCGGCGTGCTCGAACCTGCCGCTGGATCCGCAAGCTTCGGAATTGCGACGGCCCTCTTTCGCAATGGGACCAACCGCGTCGTAGCCCCGGTTTGTGAGATCCCTGACGACGAGATCACATCTCGGCTCTTCGTCGGACTTCATCGAAAGCTTGCTGATGGAGCCATGCCGGAGGTGGCGCTCGCTGCTCTGCGCATCGATCCAGATCCAGAACTCGCGTTCCGCGCTGGTCTCGTTAGCTGCTACCGCTGCGGGTGAGGAACCACTCGGACCGAAATTGCTGTTCGGCGGAAACGACACGGATGCGAACGTTCCTCCGCGAAGGCGACTCAAATCGGAAATCGCCATATTCATCCACCGAAAGCGCCGTGCTTTCTCCGGCAGCAGTCTCTACCGAGACATCAGCATCACCGGACCAAGGATCAATCGATCCATCGAGGTACCCGTTGCCCAGCGCAATCTCAATCTCAAGTTCGCCGACTTGAAAGACGAGCACCTCCGCAGAGGCTGAAGCACCGCCCCGAACCGCAACAGGCTCGATGACACCCATCGTCGCCAGATCCGCATCATCGGCACGCCAGTGCAAGATGTTCGTCGCCGCGTCACGCAAGCCGTCTGGAAGCGGGTCGGTTTGCTCGATTGTTGATCGCAGAAGATTCACGAGCAGATCCTCAGGTAGATCAGAGTCAGACATCAGTTCGCCCCCGCTCGGTACTTGACGCGTTCGAATCCTCGCTGATACGCGAAATCGCTGGTCTTCGCCGGAGCTTTTCCAGACAGCGGGCACGAGTCGGACCGATCGCTCCGACCGGCATCTCAAGCATTCCTGCGATTTCTTCGTAGCCGATCGGCGGGTCACAGACGACAAGCCGGAGGAGGACTCGGCAGCGTTCATCCAGTTCGAGGAACGCTTCCGCCATCGCCTCGAGCTGTTCGTTCTTCAGAAGTCGTGCGTCGACATCCGGTCGATCGCTCACCGGCTCGACCAAAAGCTCCCCCGTCGGTCGACGCTTCTGCGCCCGATGGATCGCCACGCATTCTCTGCGAGCCGTCGTGGCAAGCCACCCCGCCAAGCGGTCGGGCTCTCGGATTCGCTCGAGGTTGTCCATGAGCCGCAGCCAGGTGAGCTGAAAGACGTCAGCACGGGTTGCATCATCAAGATGGAACCCGTGAGTGACGGACCAGACGACGCGCTCGAATCGTTCAACCAACGTTGCCCAGGCACGTTCGTCACCTTGCGACGCAAGCGTAAGCAGCTCACCTACCGAATCGCCCTCCACGGAGCGAACCCTAGTGCCTCGGGCAACTTTGTGAAGTTGTTGTATCTGGGACCCGATGTCGAACATCTGTCTGGGTATGGAACGAAACATCCCTCACCAGCCAGCGCACGTTGAGCTTCTCGGGCATGTGGCGATCTCCAGCAATCGGGGATCGACCACCATTGCCGCTCGACCTGCCGTGATTCTTGCGACCCTTGCACTCGAGCGAGGGCCCGTGAGCACCAACCGGCTCGTCGATCTCCTGTGGGACGATCCGCCCCGCACCGCACTGAACGCGCTGCAGCGCCACGTCTCTCGCCTGCGTCCGGTTCTTCAGCATCACGGTGCACGCGATGCAATCCGACAGTCGGGCGGCGCGTACTACCTGGACCGCTCGAAGGTCTCGGTCGACATCGACCACCTCGACGTGCCGAGGCTCAACTCGGCCCCTCGACCCATTCGGTGGTGGCTCGAGCCGCTCGCGACCATCGACCACATCCACTTCGTCGGCGACAAGTGGCGGCTTCAACAGCGCTGCGACCGGATCCGGGATTGCCAGGAATCAGCGATCGCGGTGGTCGACATTCCTGACGTCGTCGTGCACGAACTCACTCGCTGGCTTGATCTCCGAGCTGCCCATGACGAGACAGCCTCCGAGATCCGGACTTGGCTCGAGTCGGTCGCACGACCGACGGTCACCTGCGTCTGATTCATATCTCCGGACGAACCATGCCCACGGCGACTCATCCGGCTTCGAGCTGAACTGAAGTTTGCGCCCCAACGGCGACCCGAGGAGGGAAGCCCGGGGCCGGTGATGTCTCCTCATCATCAGCCCCGGGCGATGGGCCTGCCGCCACCATGTAGGTTCGGTCAATGCAGCTTCCCGACCCGAACGATGCGCCAATGGACGCTCTGCTCCGCCGGTCATGGCACCCCGTGGCCATCGCTGATTCAGTGAGCCATGAGCCGACAGCCGTAACCTTGCTCGGCGAGAAGCTCGTCTTGTTTCGGGCTTCGGACAGCACCGTCACGGCATTTCACGACGTCTGCGTGCATCGGGGAGCGGCGCTGTCACTTGGTTGGCGAGATGGCGACTGCCTCGTCTGCCCTTTTCACGGTTGGCGCTACGACGGATCAGGGCAAGCGGTCGGCATTCCCTCTCAGCCTGATCGGCCAATTCCCGCGAAGGCAGCCCTGACGGCATGCCACACGCGCGAGCACGTTGGACTCATCTGGGTGGCGCTCGACGATCCCGTTGCACCGCTGCCCGAGTTCCCCGAACACGACGACCCTGCGTTCCGCTCGATTGTCTGTCCGCCCTATGACTGGGATTGCCATGCGTTGCGCCGGCTGGAGAACTTCCTCGACTTTGCCCACTTCGCCTGGGTTCACCCCGGAACGCTCGGAGATCCTGAGCATCCTGAAGTACCGCCACACGAGGTGTGGTCTGAAGACGACGAGATCCGTATTCGCCAACCCCGGCCAGAGCCTCGAAACGATGACGTGAAAACAGGCGATCTTTCCGAAGAAGCCGAGTTCACCGACGACGGTCGCGTCATGACAGTGATGCACTACCGCGCCTATCCCCCGCTGGCTGCACAGCTACGGCAGGAACTTCCTGACGGGAGGGAGTACGTCGTATTCATCGCGCCATCGCCGGTCGACGAACACACGACGCGGACGTTCTGGCATGTCACTCGCAACTACGCGCTCGATCAACCAGACGCCGACTTCATTCAGTTCCAAGTCGACGTCGTCGCCCAAGATCGACCGATCGTGGAGTCACAACGGCCCGAACGTATTCCTCCCGAGATCACCGCAGAACTTCATGTTGGCGACGACAAGGTCTCGCTGGCCTGGCGTCGATTATTGGCCGAATTGGGGCAGCGAGCCTTGGCCGCCGACCGGCCTCGGGTTGTCTGATCAGAGCTAGACGTAGCCGTAGGCGAGCCAACCGCCGTCGACGGCGATCGTCTCCCCGGTGACATAGCGAGCCTCGTTCGACGCAACCCAGGCCACGGCAGCCGCGATGTCTGGACCGCCACCGAATTCACTCAGAGGAATCCGGTTCTCAACCTTGTCGACATCGACCTTTCCGTCGTCGATGAGTTCCTGAACGAGATCGGTCCGGATGTAACCAGGAGCGATGCAATTCACTCGGATCCGGTGGTCGGCCAGGTCGAGCGCCATCACTTTCGTCATTTGATGGACAGCGGACTTCGACGCGCAATACGCGATCCGATTGGGAAAGGCACTGGCGCCAGCGATCGAGCCGATGTTCACGATCGAACCCTTTGTGCCCGACGCAACCATTGCTTGGGATGCGACCTGGGCACAGTGGAAGACTCCTTTCAGATTCACATCGATCACGTTGCTGAAGTCGGCGGGGTCATAATCGATCAGAGGGTCCACACCACCGATTCCCGCATTGTTGACCAGGATTCCGATCGTGCCCATCTCGGCTTCGATCGCTCCGATTCCGGCCTTGACCGATTCGTAGTTCTCCACTCGGATGCCGAACGGCTTGGCGACGACTCCGTAGTTCTCAGAGATCTGATCCGCGACTGGCTGTGCGCTCGCGACCGACGTCGCAACGCATGCGACGGCTCGGCCATCCTGGGCGAATCGGTCGGCGATCTCTGCGCCGATACCCCTGCTGGCCCCGGTCACGACGACCACTCCGTCCGGATTCGTTGATGGATCAGCCTCTGCACGTGAAGTCATGGACCCATTGTCGTTCGCAAAGGCCGTTGCGCCAAAGTCTCCGAGGCCAACATCCCGATCGACGATCGGGCTCCGTCACCCAAAAAGAGACCGAGGCGACACCTTGGGAGTGTCGCCCCGGTCGGGGTGGCCTGGAACATCGGGCCTATGAAGTTGTATTTATGGAAGCCGCCCCAAATGCGGTTTGGGCGGCACTTACCTATCGACTCATGTGGCAGCAACTTGATGCTTGTTGAAGCATTTCTCCGAGAAACCTTTGATCGATCTTCGCTAGCTTGTCCCAATGAGCATCGCCGACGAGAAATTTGTGAGCCTCACGACGTACAAGAAGGATGGCAGCACCTCATCAGTCCCCGTCTGGATCGCTGATCTCGGAGACGGGACGCTCGGATTCACCACCGCCTCGTCCAGCTACAAGGTCAGGCGAATACGCAACAACGCCAAGGTGCAACTTCAACCGTCGGACCGCAAGGGACTTCTCACTCCGGGCTCCGAGGTCGTTTCGGCGACGGCGAAAGCCGTCCAGGGAGCTGACTTCGAGCGCGTCCTGAAGATCGTGAAGAAGAAATACGGCTTCATGTTTACGATGATCAACATCATCGGAAAATTCGCCCAGCTCATCGGCAAGGGCAGCGGAACGGACACAGCCATCATCATCACGCTCGACTGACCCGTCGAAACATGCATATCGAACCCTTCGGCGTCGAGCTGTGGATGAACGCCTATGAGAATGATTGCGCCTTCAACCTGGCCGAGACCTGTGTTGACTCCCTCACGCTGGCCGAGCTCCTCGAGATCGCTGGATCTCGCGACGCGACGATCAACGAACTTCTCGAGATGCGTCTTTCCTACGGAGCGATCGAAGGCTCGGTCCGGCTTCGATCCGCGATTGCCGATCTGTACGACTCCCAACAGATCACGAACATTCTGGTCACCCACGGCGCAATCGGTGCCAACTCACTCGTTCATCAGACGCTCGTGTCACCCGGGGAACGGGTGATTTCGGTCGCCCCGACTTACCAACAGCACTCCTCCATCCCGGCCAGCATTGGGGCAAAGGTCGACACGCTCCACTTGCGGTCAGAAAACGGCTTTCTTCCCGACCTCGATGAATTGCGCGAGCTCGCCACTAGCAACACTCGCCTGATTGCCCTCAACAATCCGAACAATCCGACGGGTTCGCTCATGCCCGAGGCAATGCTCCGCGAGGTTGCTGCCATCGCGGACCGAGTCGACGCTTGGATTCTCTGCGACGAGGTCTACCGGGGCACCGACCAGACAGACCCCGGCACCACCGTCTCCATGGCCGACGTCTCGACTCGAGCAATTTCGACGTGCTCGATGTCGAAGAGTTTCTCATTGGCCGGCCTACGACTCGGATGGATTGCGGGACCAGAAGAGGTCAACGAGGCGGTGATGATCCATCGCGACTACAACACGATCAGCGTCGGCATGATTGATGACTGTCTCGCCGCACTTGCGCTGGAGAACGCCGAAGTCATTCTCCAGCGCAGCCGCAGCATCACGAGAACCAACTTGGCGATCCTGTCCGATTGGGTCGATGCAGAACCTGCCATCTCGTGGGTAAAGCCCGAGTCGGGCACCACGGCCCTCTTGCGGTACGACATGGACACAACGTCGCGCCAACTCTGCCTCGATCTCCTCGAGGCAACCGGCGTCATGCTGCTTCCGGGGAGCGCAATGGCCATGGAAGGCTGGCTCCGGATCGGCTACGCCAACGAGACCCAGATTCTTGTTGAGGGCCTTGAGCGCTTCAGTTCGTTCCTGGCTTCGACCTCACGCTGAATTCACCTTCCGAACAATTCCCATAACGGCATCGTCGACCCACGAAGCCAGGGGGCGATTGGCCGGACCCATGAGTTGGCGAACTCGCCCAGTTGGATCAACCTCGACGGCGCCAACAATCACTTCGTCGACTCGCACTGCAAGAACCGTGCACTGTCGAGCAGCAACGGCAGGAACGTAGTCGTCGAGGCAGTTCCGCAGAAGGCGAGACCATTCGACGAGATGCGCTGGATCCGCAGGCAACAGCAGATCAACGCGCCCGTGACGTTCGCGGTGATAGGCCCGATCCCACATCGAGTGGTCGAACGCGGTGGGGATCTCAACATCACCCGCACGGGGTGCGTGTCGAGCGCGCTGCCACGGCTCGCGTTCTCCCGAGGCGGCGAGTGGGCGGAGCAGTTCCGGGACATCGCTGGCGACGAGATCGATTACCGGCTCCGCAACGGGCGCCGAGGCCGGGATCGCCATCGTCGCTGGCCTCGGTTCACCCATGGCGATGATGCGGCGCTCAGCCTCGGCCACCGTTGGAGGGATCTCGCCAACGCGATCTGCCGCACGACGCCACTGATCGAGGGATCGCAAGATTCGTCGCGGCCCTCCCTCATCCGCGCTGCGAAGAAATCTCAGGACCGTCGCTGGTGGCTGGTCTCCCAGCAAGCGCTCGAGCATGCGGAACTGCTCCACCGAACACACATGGGTTGGTGATGCCGCTTCCTCGATGGGGTCCAACAGCCGAGCTGACCGATCGGCATCGAGGGAGTGGCATGCCAACACACAGGCCAATGTCCACCAATCGACAGAACCCGACAGCTGCTGGGCTACCGCCCGGATCAGCGGCCGCGAGGCGCGGGTGTGAAATTGACGACGGACCGCTGAGACAGGATCAGGCCCGCGCAACAGTCCGGTGGCCCAGCGTGGGATCTCGCGAACATCATCGGTGCAGTGGCGAAGCAATGGCCACGCCGAGCGCGCCGCCAGGCCAACGAGATCAAGCGACTCGGGGTCGACCGATGCCGGGGTCCACCAGCCCTCGCTGGATCCACCACTGAGGAGCTCACGACGGATCTCTGCTTCCCACCGATCGGGGTTGGCGCCAAAGCGGCTCGCGCTCTGGCGAATCCTCCCCACCCAGGCCCCTGGTTGGATCGATACATCGACAATGCGATCACCGCCAAAGAACGCAAGACCCAGGCGAGCCCGCCCCTCGGTCTGATCGACTGAAAGTGCGGCGATCACATCGTCGCCGTGCTGAATCAATTGCCATGGTGGATTGCCGTCAGATCCGCAGTCCGCACGTGTGCCCCATGCAATGACGCCCTCTGAATGGCGGTAGGACTGCCGCAGAGACGTGGCGAGTTCACCCTCGAGCTGAATCATGACGTTGCTGTTTCCTCCGCCGAATCGATGTATGTGCCTTGAACCCGAACCGAACGTACGTTCCCACAAAGCTGGTCGTCACGCAAGAGGGTCTTTCACGTCGAATCGGATACCCATCTGGCCTCGGGAACCGACTCTGGATAGGTTCGCGCCCATGACGCTCTCACGCTCCGGCGAATCGCTGACCCGTGTCGAAGATGACCACCTACTGAGAGGCGCATCAACGTTTGTTGCGAACCTTCCGCTGACGAACGCCACCACCGCTCACTTCGTGACATCGACGATGGCACACGCTCGAATTCTGTCCGTCGACGTGAGCGACGCAGCAGTTGCTCCGGGCGTGCTCGCCGTTGTCGTGGCGGCCGATCTGGAGAGCGCCGGTCTTGGAGCCGTTCTCCCCGGACTCGGACCAGAGTTTCCCCCAGACGCTTCCTGGCAGATTCTGGCCAGCGATCGGGTTCTCTACGTCGGTCAGCCCATCGTGGCGATTGTGGCCGAGAACGAGTCAGCGGCAACCGACGCTGCGGAGCTTGTCGTCGTCGAATACGAGCCGCTGGACGCTGTCATCGATTTGGCTTCGGTGGAAGAGGCGCAGCCGCTCTTCAGCACGCCAAGCAACGTCATGCACACCGAGTCGCTCGAAGGCGCGGACCCGATTGACTTCTCTCAGTTCGAGGCGGTTGTCGACACCACGATCAACAGCAATCGCGTGGCGCCGTGTCCGATGGAGACCCGGGTTGCCGCCGCGGAGTGGGACGAGGCCGGCCGACTCACGCAGTACGCGGCGTGCCAGGGCGTTCACCCGATCCGCAACGGGCTGGCGGCGTACTACGGCATGGACCGCGCCGACATTCGAGTGATCACCGCCGATGTCGGAGGAAGCTTTGGAGCCAAGGCGCGCCTCTACCCCGAGGACATTCTGCTCGGCCATCTCTCTCGTCTCGTTGGACGTCCTGTCCTGTGGTCACCCACCCGATCAGCCGACATGGTCGGGCTCGGCCACTCACGTAGTCAGCTTCAACACATCACCATCGCCGGTGACCGCTCGGGCAAGATCCGGGCACTCCAGGCAACCGTCCGGGGCGACTGCGGCGCCTTCCCTGCATCGGGCTTGGCGCTCGCTCGCAACACCGGGCGGATGCTGCCTGGGCCTTACGACATCGAGCAGGTCTACTGGACACTCGAGGCTGCGGTCACCAACACAACCCCTCTGGTGGCTTACCGAGGAGCTGGACGTCCCGAAGCCGGTGCCCTCGTCGATCGAGCCGTCGACCTGTTCGCAGCCGAGGTTGGTCTCGATCCACTCGAGGTTCGCCGGATGAACCTCATCCAGCCAGAGCAGATCCCGTACGCCAATCCAGGTGGTGTCACCTACGACTCAGGCGACTACGGCGACGCACTCGACCGCTTGCTCGACGAACTCGACCTGCCAACGGTCCGAGCGCAACAAGCCACGGAGCGAGACACGGGTTCGACGACACTGACCGGCGTCGGCTTCTCGATATTCGTGGACCGGACCGCAGGCGTACCCGGTACCGAATACGGATCACTCCAGCTCAAGGCGGACGGAACGTTCCGAGTGCTCACCGGCTCCTCCCCCTATGGGCAAGGGCACTACACCACGTGGATTCAGCTCGTCTCCGAACGAACGGGCGCCTCGGTCGAGTCGATCGAAGTCATGCACGGCGACACTGATCTCGTGCCACGAGGGGGCATCACGGGGGGATCACGATCGGCGCAGAAAGCAGGCTCAGCAGTGACGATCGCGACCGACGCACTCGTCGACGAAGCGCGAGCCAAGGCAGCCGATCTGCTCGAAGCGGCCGTCGGTGATGTCGTTCTCGACATCGACTCAGCGCAATTCCATGTTGCCGGTGCACCAGCGGCCGCCTCGGTTGGGTGGGCAGAGATCGCTGTCGCCATGACGGACGAAGATCACGACCCGGACGACGGCGAGATCGTGCACGCGTGCGAAGCCGACTACGACACGGATGCTCCGTCGGTGCCCTACGGCGCCTACGCCGCAGTGGTCGAGGTCGATGCCGAAACGGGCGAAGTCGTGTTGCAACGAATCGTCTCCATCGACGATGCAGGGACCGTGATCAATCCCATGATCGTGCTCGGCCAAGTCCACGGCGGGATCGGACAAGCCATCGGCCAGGCCCTCTGGGAAGAGTTCGTCTACGACGCCGATGGCAACCCGTTGACCTCAACGTTCATGGACTACGGCATCCCCTCAGCAGCAGAAATGCCCTCGTTCGAGTCGTCCTATACCGAACACCCATCGCCCCACAATCCGCTCGGCGCCAAGGGCATCGCTGAGTCCGGCACCATCGGTGGCGTCCCCGCAATTCAGAACGCGGTGATTGATGCAGTGGCCCACCTCGGGGTCCGCCACATCGACCTCCCGGTCACGCCACAGCGAGTCTGGCAAGCGATCCACTCCGCCTAGTCCACGAACCTCGATTGGTGGAGGCAAACGGTCGTTTCGGGCCGAGTCACTCCACCAATCCGAAAATCGTCAAGATTGGTGGAGGCAGACGGTCGTTTCGGGCCGTGTCACTCCACCAATCCGGTGAGAGGCCGGGTGCGGGCTGCAGAGGCGAGGTCCGACAGCACGCGACGGAGCTCGACGGTGATGCGATCGGCTCGAGTGTTTGCTTCCACACCAGGAGTGAGCGGCACACCCTTGGTGCGAAGGGTCTCGAGCAAATCTCGATCTTCCTTGCCGACCGCCATCTGGAACGCAATCGTGTCGGGTCCCAAACCTGGGTCTTTCGCCAAGGATTCCGCCATCTGAATCACGAACACGCGCGTGGTTTCGCGATCGATCGGCTGGTGAAAGAACAACAGCAAGATCGTGTCGTCCTCATACCCAAGACGCAGCGAAACATGATGGGGAGCAAAACACACGAAGTCCATCGTTCGCTTTTCGAGTCGCCCCGAGCCGTCGAGGACCTTCGCTGAATGTTCGTGATGGGCGGAGAACGTCCAGCCGTCACGACTGAGCTCATAGTCATGCACGACCCGATCATCAGCATCACCGATCGTCGCCGTGTGGGTGAACGGAAAGTGACCGACGTCCAGGAAGTTGTCGGTCATCTGCGCTGCCCCGGCATTCCAGGTTTGGTAGGGCAATCGCACAAGCCCGAACGCGTCCGAACCCCAGTCGGAGATCGCGGGCAGCGGGGCGATCGGATCTTCCAACGCAACCCACAGCAGGCCGTAGTGCTCCTCGACCTGAGCTCCAGAGAGATGGGCAGTCGGTGGAATCGAGCTCGTCGCGTTCTCCAGCGCAGGGATCTCGACACACGTTCCCTCACCCGAGAAGCACCAGCCGTGATACGCGCAGCGAAGCACGCCATCGGTGACGGTGCCCTGAGTGAGCGGTGCGAGTCGATGCGGACACTGATCGGGCAGGAGACTCCAACCGTCTGATGCCTTCCATAGCGCAAAGTACGCACCCACGAGCCGAACAAGATGAGGCCCGACACCATCAAACTCGCTGACCTCACCAATCGGATGCCAGCACCGCCGCAGGGATGGGTGTTCGTTGTCGAACCACTCGGTCATTGACCCAGTGTGGCGGAATTGCCAAGAAACCGTCTGCCCGTTAATTCAGATGACAACGAGAGCGACTCGGCGTATGTTCTCCCTCCCCCAGGTGCCACGCAGCCAACGATGAGTCTTCTTGCCGTCGGTTCTGTTTCGACATCTGGGCTTGGCGGTAACCAGGGGTTCAAATCCTCAATGACGGTGCGACTGGATGTCTTCGGACACATTGGCGCTGGGCTTTGCGTTGCGGGATGCGTTCTGTGACCCGCCCAGGGTCGATGACAGTCGCTCGTCTCCATTCGCCCAACCCGACCCAACACCCATCAAACCGAAAGGAGTCCCGCCATGTTCGTTCCCATCAACAGCACCACGACCAATGTCGCGCATCAGCGCTACGCAACGACGCCGCGTCGTCTGACCGTCAGCGAGTTCGAGCATGTCGTACTGGTTCGCAATGGCATCGTCTTGCGAACCCTCCCGTCCGGCACGCACCGGCTTCGGCCGCGTCGAGACCGGATCATTCGATTCCCGGTGGCCCCGCAAGTCGTCATCGTTCCGGGCCAGGAGATGATGACGGCCGACGGAGCTGGAGTCCGAGTCACGGTCGCGGTCACCTACCGGGTGACCGAACCGATCACGGCTGCACGAGCTATGCCGTTTCACGAACGGTTGTATTTGCGAGCCCAGCTTGCTGCTCGTGCAGTCATCGGTCGGCGCGGGCTCGAACAGTTGCTGGCCGAACGCAACCAACTCGACGGCGAGTTGACCGAGCAGACGGCGGCAAGCGTGGTCGACGCAGGTTTGTCGGTTGACGAAGTCGTGGTTCGCGACCTCGTGGTGCCCGGAGCGCTTCGTTCCGCAGTTGCCG
>CALHCB010000069.1 GCA_937930695.1 uncultured Acidimicrobiales bacterium
GTTCTGGAATGTGCTGACGGGCAGCCTGCATGTCGCGAACTTGGTGCGAATCGCCGTGGGTCGTCGCCACCGGGTCGTCGGTCCAACGGAGGACTGGTTCCGGCGTAACGTCTTCGCCGACATGGATCCTCGCCAATTCGATGCAATCTGGTCGCGAGGTCGGGACATCATCAACGCCAACTGCGAGTTCACCCGACAGGACGTTGCGCACAATCGAGTGGCCTTGATCGTGAGCGGCGTCGTCGAGGTGTATGTCGACCGTCATTTCGTGCGCCGGCTTGGTCCAGGGTCCTTCCTGGGCGAGATGAGTTTTGTGTCCGGCGGAGTGGCTTGTGCTGACACGTGGGCTCGGGGATCGGTCGTTCTTCGTGAATGGGATCGCGATGACCTCATCACGCTGAGTCAGGCAAATGTCAGCGCGGCGCGCTTCTTGGACCAATCGATCATGCGATCGCTCGTATGGAAGATGATTGTTCCCGCTTCGAGTGTTGCCCGGCGAGACTCCGTCGCCTAGTGAGCGTTCTCCCGCTCTGCAATCATGTCGAGCGCGACGTCAACGATCATGTCTTCCTGACCGCCGACCATTCGACGTTTTCCAAGTTCGACGAGGATGTCGCGAGTGTCGATGCCATAGACCTCTGATGCCTTTTCGGCATGACGGAGAAAACTCGAGTACACCCCGGCGTATCCGAGGCTCAGCGTTTCTCTGTCGACTCGGACGGGGCGGTCTTGGAGTGGACGCACCAGATCTTCAGCAGCGTCCATGAGCTTGAACACATCGCAGCGATGTTCCCAGCCTTCGATGTTGGCTACCGCGATGAAGGGCTCGATCGGTGCGTTGCCGGCCCCTGCCCCCATTCCTGCGAGGCTGGCATCGACCCGATAGCAGCCCTCTTCGACAGCGACGACGGAGTTGGCGACACCAAAGGTGAGATTGTCGTGGGCGTGAATGCCGATCTGGGTTTCGGGCTTGAGGACGGCTCGATATGCCCGCACTCGGTCTCGAACATCGTTCATTGTGAGCCGGCCGCCCGAGTCGGTGATGTAGACACAGTGAGCGCCCGCTTCCTCCATGATCAGCGCTTGCTGAGCGAGGGGTTCAGGCTCGTTCATATGGCTCATCATGAGAAAGCCAGCGACGTCCATGCCGAGTTCTCGAGCCTTCCCGATGTGTTGGAGCGAGACGTCCGCCTCGGTGCAGTGTGTGGCGACTCGAACTGAGGTGACCCCGAGGTCGTGCGCCCGCTGCAGGTCTTCCACGGTGGCGATCCCCGGCAGGATGAGCGTGGCCAAGGTGGCGTTCGTCAGCACGCTGGCAACTTCCTCGAGCCATTCCCAATCGGTGTGTGCGCCGAACCCGTAGTTGAAGCTCGACCCAGCCAATCCGTCGCCATGTGCGACTTCGATCGAGTCGACACCTGCCTCGTCGAGTGCTCGAGCGATGGCCCGCACGGACTCGAGTGAGTACTGGTGTCGAATGGCGTGCATGCCATCTCGCAGGGTGACATCTTGGATGTAGAGCTTGGTCGTCTCGGTCATGACGTTGCTCCCGCATTGGCCTGATGAAGTGCTTCGGCGGTCTTGATTGCGGCCGAGGTCATGATGTCGAGGTTGCCGGCATAGGCCGGTAGGTAGTGGGCGGCCCCTTCGACCTCCAGGAACACCGAAACCTTCCAGCCGGTGAATTTGCGATCGAGGTCCGGAATTCGGACCGGAGAACCGGAGTCGAGGCGCTCGAATTGCACCTTCTGTTTCAGCCGGTAGCCGGGAACGTAGGACTGGACCGTTTCAACCATGGAGGCGATGGATGCTTCGATGGCCTCGGGCTCGCCGGCCTCAACCAAACAGAAGACAGTGTTGCGCATGATCAACGGCGGCTCCGCCGGGTTGAGCACGATGATGGCCTTGCCGAGTTGTGCACCACCGACCTGTTCGATCGCCGCTGAGGTGGTTTGTGTGAACTCGTCGATGTTGGCCCGGGTGCCGGGTCCTGCCGACTTGGAGGAGATGGAGGAAACGATCTCGCCATAGACGACGGGAGCGATCCGATTGACAGCAGCAACGATCGGGACGGTGGCCTGGCCGCCACACGTCACCATGTTGATGTTGGGGGCGTCAAGGTGGTCCTGGAGGTTGACCGGGGGAATCACGTAGGGACCAATGGCCGCAGGCGTCAGATCAAGAACTCGTTTGCCGTCGCGCTGGAGAATCTCGTCGTGCGCCCTATGCGCTCCGGCTGAGGTGGCATCGAAGACCAGTTCCACATCGTCGTACACGGAGAGCTTGGTCAGGCCGGCAATGCCATCAGATGTTGTTGCGACATCCATTCGTTCGGCTCGAGCGAGTCCGTCGCTATCCGGGTCGATACCGACCATTGCGATCACCTCGACGATGTCCGAGGTCCGTTTGGACTTGATGAGGAGATCCGTGCCGATGTTCCCCGAACCAATCACTGCAGCCTTGATGGTCATGGTCTGAACGTAGTCGACCCAAGGGTGGGCAGATCTCAACCGTTCCGTGGAGCGGACCGATCCCCAGTACGGTCCGGGCGTGCCCGACGGTCGTCCTTCCTTGCCCAGATACATCTGGATACTTCTCGGTTCGAGAGTCTTCGACACGGCTGCCGCGGTTGGCCTCGTCACGATCGTTGGCAAGCAGGCGTTTGACATGACGGGGGAGGAGCTCACTCTGGGATTGCTCGGGCTTGCCGAGTTCTTTCCCACGTTGCTGCTTGCGCCGTTCACGGGGTCGATTGCTGATCGATTCGACCGTCGAATCGTGTCGGCCATCTTCACCGTGGGATTCGCTGCGATCTCCCTCGGGATGTTTCTCTACGTGCGTACCGATCCGACCAGCGTCGGACCCATCTATGGCCTCATGGTCGCCTTCGGAACGATTCGTGCGTTCCAAAGGCCAGCAGTTCGAGCGTTACCTGTTGACCTCGCTCCGCCCGAGTCGGTAGAGCGTGTCGTGGCCCTCAGCTCAGCCAGCTGGCAGGCCGGCATCATCGTGGGTCCGGTGGTTGCCGGTTTCCTCTTCACCGTTGACACGGCCCTGCCATATCTCGTACTGGGGCTGATGTTCTTACTTTCGGTGGTAGCGCTGGTCGTCATTCCGTCAGCCAGCATCGAGCGACTCTTGAGCCGGCCGGGAGGTCGGCAGGCCATTTCGGATGCGCTCGAAGGATTGCGGTTTATCCGAAAGGCGCCGGTCGTTGGCGGAGCGATCTTGCTCGATTTGTTCGCGGTCTTGCTGGGCGGAGCAGTGGCGTTGCTTCCTGCGATCGCCGAGGAGCGCTTGGGGGTTGACGCCATTGGTCTTGGTTGGTTGCGCGCCGCGGTCGGGATTGGAGCAAGCAGCGTGACCCTCGGACTTGCCGTGCGGCCCATCCGTCGACGGGTAGGCGTTGTGCTGCTTTCATCGATCGCCGTCTTCGGACTGGCAACAATTGCGCTTGGTCTGACGACGAATTTCACCGTCGCGATCATTGCGCTGGTCGTGCTTGGCGGATCGGACTCGTTCAGCGTCTTCATTCGAGCAACGCTGGTTCCGCTGGCCACCCCAGAGTCGATGCGCGGCAGAGTGCTTGCGCTCGAGAGTGTGTTCATCGGAGCGTCGAACGAACTGGGAGCGTTTGAGTCGGGAGTGACCGCGGCCGCCTTCGGCCTCGTCGGAGCTGTGGTGTTCGGCGGCGTTGGAACACTCGCAGTCGTCGTTGGATTCTGGGCGTTCTTTCCCGCGATGCGTCAGATCGACCGCTTCGCCGATGCCCGACCCGACGCTACAAATCCGCAACCAGAGTCAGGTTGACTCGGTCCAGCAAGACGCGTCAGCGGACGGCGGGCATCCGTAGGAACGGCCACGGATTTGGGGTGATGGCGTCCATCTGGGCCACGACCAATGACGGGCCGTCGTGAGCGAATGCCGATTCGAGAGCCGGTCGCAAGTCGTCAACTGACGAGACTCCCTGACTCTGGACACCAAAGCTCTCACCGAAGGCGACGAAGTCGGGGTTCTGCAGTGTCGACGCGATGGTCCTGTCTGGTCCGAAGCGTTCCGACTGAATGCGTTTCACGTTGCCGTATGCACCGTTTTCATGCAGGAGGATCGTGACAGGGATGTTGTACTGCACGGCTGTGGCCAATTCGGTGGCGGAGAACAAGAAGCCCCCGTCGCCAACGAGGTTGAGGACCACTCGATCCGGGGCGGCGGCCTGGGCGCCGATGGCGTGAGCGACCCCGGCACCAAGGGTTCCCGCAGCGCCACTGGTGAGGAACGTCCGAGGGTGCCGAAACTCGAACGCCAGATGGGCTGCGAAACCCATTTGGGTGACGTCTTCAACAATGACCCCATCGTCGGGCAAGACGTCGCGGATCGCGGCGAGCGTCGACAACTGCGGTTCGAGATGTGCGATGTCTTGGTCGAAGGCAGCCCGTCGGGCGGCCAGGTCTTCGCTGCGGTCCTGGCGGGATGGGTTGATCGGCGCCAGGGCATCGATCAGTTCACGGGCACCGTGTGCGGCATCGGCGTGGATCCCGATCGTCCCGATGCCATGCCGATCGAGTTCTTCGGCATCGATGTTGATCTGGATTACGTTGAGATCTTTGGTTCCCCATCCGAGCGGAAACTCCATGCGGGTTCCGATGCCGACAACTGCGTCGGTTTCCGCCCAGAAGTCGCGGCCAACGGTGAGTGGAACCCAGAGTGGGTGACGTGCATCGAGAACACCGTGTCCCTGACGTCGGGTGAAGGTGGGGGCTTGCAGCATCTCTGCCAGCTCCTGAACTTCCGGTGAGGCGTCGTAAGCGCCTCCACCAACGACGATCAAGGGATTCTTCGCACCGGCGAGCAAGGCGGCCGCTCGGCTGATCTGACCCGAATCCGGTGTGGGAAGAGACCGAACAGGAGTCTGAAGGAGTCCATCTGCTGCCTGGCTCCAGACATTGACCGGGACCTCGATACTCACGGGTCGGGCTTCGTTGGTCATCAGGGTGTCAAGCGCTGTCTGGATGGTTGCAACGGCATCGTCGCCGCTCGCAACGTACGCCGCGTGTTTGGTGACCTGCTCGAGCACCTTTGTGGCGTCCGGCAACTCGTGCAACGCACCAAAGCCGCCACCCTTGAGGTGGTCGGCAATCGCCCCGACGAGGGCAAGAACCCGACCGCCGGCCCAATACGCACTGGTGAGTGCGGCTCCGGCGTTCAACAATCCGGGACCGGGCACGACGCAGCACGCAGCGGGTTGACCGGTGATCTGCGAAGCGCCGAAGGCCATGTAGGCGGCGCCCTGCTCGTGCCGAGCGACGATCGGCGTGATGTCGCGAGCGTCGACAAGGCGGTCGAAAAAGTCGTCGTTCTGCACCCCGGGAAGGCAGAACAACTGGTTGATGCCAAGCGAGCGCAGCGACTCGATGGCAAGGTCAGCGACGTTGGTCATGCCGCGCTGCACGTTGTGAGGACGATCAACGAATCAAACCGGGTTCGAGTTCGTGAAGACGGGTCAGGACGCCGACCATGATCTTCTTGGAGATCCTCGGGACCTCGTCGAGCAGGGATGACAGCTCGCGACTCGTGAGCACTTCCACCTCGAGGTCGGTGTCGGCTCGAACCGAGGCCACGGTTGGCAGACCAGCGATCACCGACATCTCACCGAGAATGTCTCCGGGGCCGACGGTGGCCACGACAGAGGCACCCCGTCGAACTGTGGCCGTTCCTTCAATGATGACGAAGGCTTGCCGTCCCGGGGTTCCTTCAGAGATGAACTCCTTCCCCGCCTTGATCGTCAGGCCGGTCATGAGACCATCAATCTTCTTCAGCTCAGCCTTGGAAAGGCCGCTGAAGATTCGAGTGTTGGCGAGAATTTCTACTGTCTTGGTGCTCACGATTGTCCCTTTCGCAGATCGTGAGGTTCACCCTAGTCAGCTGGCCCGCAAGGGCGACTGACCACCGACGGACGACGTCAGTCATAGCCAGGCGGTACCTGATAACCCCCGAGTTCGCGCTCCATGATGCGAGCGAATTCGATTCCTTCGCGATCACGCAGATGGCCCGCAACGATCTGGAGACCGCACGGGAGGTCGGACTCGGTGAGGCCCGCCGGTGCAACGGTGCCGGGAAGATACACACCGCACGACAGACCGGCCCAGAACAGCTGGTCAACGGTCGATTCCGCCCCTCCGTTGATCGGGATGGTCCGGTCCGCCCTCGCTCCCTCTTGGTCATGGGGGTATGCGGCCGAGGCCGCGGTCGGACACAAGAGCACGTCGTAGTCTTCGAAGAAGGAAGCCCACGCGATCCTCTCCTGCTCTCGTTCGAGGTGGAAGGCCGCCCATTCCCAATGGCTCATCGTGATGCCTCTGGCGGCAACGGCGCGGTAGTCCCGGTCTCCGTTGGCAAAACGATTGGCATGTTCGAGCTGTGCGGCGTAGAGCTCAGGCGAGGCTTCGGTTCCCGTAGCGGCCCGCAAGAGTGCCATGTAGACCTCGTGGCTGCGCTCGAGGTCGATGGCGGGGCGGGCATCGTGGTCGACCTGAACTCCGAGGGATTCCAAAGACTCGACGGTCTTGGTCAGCTGGTTGGTCAGTTCACTGTCCTGCACCACGCAGGGACCTTCGAGCATGACGGCTGCCCGAAACTGATCGGGACGCGTCTTGCGCGGCGCGGGGAGATCGAGCTTCCACCCCACGGCGTCAAGACGGTTTGGGCCCGCGACAATATTCAGCCCTAGCTCGAGGTCATCGGCATAGCGGGCCATGGGCCCACCGACCCCAATATCGAGTTCGACGGGACTGCCGGGGTTTCCATGACCGTCCATCGGGACGAGTCCGTAAGTGGGTTTGTGCCCAAATACTCCGCAGTAATGTGCCGGGTTGCGAATGGAAGCGCCGATGTCGCTCCCAAGCTCGAGCGCCGTCAACCCTGCGGCCAGCGCGGCAGCAGATCCACCAGAAGAACCACCCGGAATCAGATCGGGATTCCAAGGATTGGACGTCGTGCCGTACACCGGGTTGAACGTTTGCCAGTCGGCCATCGAGACGGGAAGGTTGGTCTTTCCATAGATGACGGCTCCGGCATCGAGTAGGCGTTGCACCGGGGCGGCATTCTGTTCTGGGCGCCAATCAACGAGTGATGTATGGCCAGATGTGGACGGTGCGCCGACCCAATCCCAAGCTTCTTTGATCGTCATCGGCACGCCATGGAGCGGACCCCATGAGTCACCGGCAGCGTGAGCGGAGTCAGCCGCCGCGGCTCGGTGGCGAGCCAGTTCGAACTGTGTGACGACAACGGCGTTGATCACGGGATTGTGTCGCTCGTAGCGCTCGATGGTTTTGTCGAGAAGTTCAGTGGCGGAGACTTCTCCCCGCGAAAGGGCGCTGGCTTGCTCGTGTGCGCTGCTGAGGCAGATGTCCATAGGGCGAAAGGTAGTCGCAGGTGACGAGGCAGCCCGAATGGTCTCGACGGGCCACGACGCTTGGTCAAGATTCCTCAAGGATTTTGGAGAAGGGTCGATAGCAGAAGAGGAAGAGAGGGTCGACGTGGGAACCATCCGGCATCGGGGTGAACGAGACGAAGAAGGCGCGGTGCTCGTTGAGTTCGCGCTCATCAGTCCGTTTCTCTTCGTCATCCTGTTCGGAATTCTCGATTTCGGATGGGCTTTCGCCCAGATTCTCGACACCCGTCACGGAGCGCGGGAGGCCGCTCGACTAGCGGCAGTTGACTTCCAGCCCACCTCTGACGAAGGCCAAGACCAGACCGATCTCATCGTTGCGGAGATCTGTGCCCGGCTGGAAAGCCCTGAGGTCAGCCGCGTCAACCTTGCGCTGGAGACCTCAGATACCTCGGGGGGAGCACTCGCCACCGTTCGGGTCGAGCGGGATCTCGAACAACTCACCGGATTCTTCACCTTCCTCGACGATCTCGAACCGAGCAGCGAAGTCACCTTCCGTCTCGAACGCAATGTCAGCTGGGTGTCGACGCTGGGAGAACAGGCTTGTCCATGACGGCAGCGCAGCGCCGCCGACTGCCTGAGGGGCGCGAAGGCGAGCGAGGTTTCGCGCTCCCGCTTTCTGCAGTTCTGCTTGTCGTGATGTTGCTGATGTCGGCCTTTGTGGTGGACATCGGTCGGCTCTCGTTGGAGCGTCGCCGTGACCAGAGCGCGGCAGACGTCGCACTGATTTCCGGGGCAATGAACCGGTCTTCTGATCTCGCGATGGCGACTGCCATCATCGATTCGCTGAACACGAATCTGGCCACGACGTTCACGCTTGCGGATCTGCACACCTGCGGCGCTGACACTCTGCCGTCGAATTGGATTCCTCTCACGACGGCAAACTGCATCGCCAGGGACACCTCATATACACAGCTCCGTCTGCGGATCCCGACGCAGACCTTCCAAACATCATTCGCAGGACTCGCCGGGATCCAAGAACTTCCCCACACCGCCATCGCAGCTGTGAGTGACCTTGGGAAAGGCAACGTCCTGCCATTTGTGATCTCCGCGTCCGCTGGTGGGTACGAGTGTCTCAAGGTTGGCGCAAGCAACGTTCCCGATCCTGATTGCTCAGACAACGCGTCCGGAAACTTCGGAACGGTCACCTTCGGACTTTGGGGGAACTCCCAGACCGGAACGGTCACCGACTGCAACGGCACCAGCTCTCAACTCGTGGTGAATCTGGCACAGGGAATCGACCATGACCTCTCGGTCTACGGCGGGTCGCCGCACGGCAACGTGCAGGTTGTCGACACCGCAAGTTGTGGTGCGATACCAGCGCCCAATGCCATGACGACGACAACGGGCAACACGCCCAACCTGCTGTACGCAGGCATACTCGGATCTGACACGTTCCCCGACGGTGGGCCTTCTCGGTTCCGGCGTGTGAACGGCATGTCCTGGTTCGGTACGGCAAACGTCGCAGGCGCCACCGTCGATGACACGCCGCTGTGGGAGTTCATCGACACCGGCTTGAGTTCGACCGACAGCGTTCCGCGGTCTTGCTACAAGGATCAGTTCATCGGCGATGGCGGTGGATTGAATCCGGACAACGACCAGTTGATGACGAACCTGCCGTACCCAGTGGCTCAGCATCTCCTGCTGATCCCGAAGGCCGATCGAATGATCAAATTGGTCGAGCGATGCTTCGATCACTACGAAGGCAACAGTTGGGACGATGGAGGGGCATTCCAGCCAGCAGACCCGCCCGTTGGTTGCGGTGGGATCGGTGTTCGATGCCTTGACTCGGTGTTCAACCGAGACTCCGACCGCGAACAGCAAGACATCGTCGATATTCAAGCCAGTGCGCGATTCGGCTACGTGCCCGAGATGCCCGCCAACACCAACCTCAACGGCAACACGACAATCTTGATCTCGGGCTTTCGGGCGGTCTTCCTGCAGCGCACCTACGCGGGCAACTGCAACAACTCAGGTTGTCCCATCACCTTTGATCCCGGCCTGGGCTACACGTCCAATCAGACAACCAACAAGGCGAGTGCGCTGACAGCCTTCGTCTTTCCGCCAGGGATCTTGCCGAACGGTTTGGCCGACGACGATGCAATCAACGACTACGGCACCAACAGATTCATCGAGCTGACACGATGACGAGGAGACGCATGGTTTCGACAAACGACCGCCAGCGAGGGGCGACCGCGATCGAATACGCCATGGTGGTGATGCTCGTCGTCACTCCCTTGACCTTTCTCGTCGACAGCATTCAGGACGGCCAGCGAGATCATCTGATCGAGCAAGGTGACAGGGTCGGGACGCCGGAGGAGGAGGACAGCCTCGCTCCCTACGTCGTCTCCTACTCAGGTGGCAGCGGCACAAACGGCAGCTCGGGCGGAGCTATCTCCGCATCGATCTCTCTGACCGGGACCACGGCGACCCAGGGACAGAAGTGGACAGCTGTTGTCGAAGCGCGGGTTGTGGACGGCGCAGGCGGACCCATCCTCGACGCAAGCGTGTCCGGAACATGGCTCTTGATCTACAACGACGGCCGAACTTCGACCCAATCGGCTCAATGCAACGCAGACTCAACAGGAGCGTGCAGCATTTCGCTCTGGAACCTGCGCCGCGTCCCACACAACAATGCGATCGACTCCGTCGTCTTCACGGTTGACAACATCGAAGCTGCTGACGTGACGCCTGCCCCTGGCGCCGTCGGTAGCTCCATCTCGGTTGATGCCCCTTAGGCCGGAGGGCTTGCCATGAATGACAACGGAACCGATCAACCACCCGACGACGCAGATCGCGACGAGGGCCGCAGTGAGCCGCGCGAACATCCTGCTGGTGGCGCGCTCGTTCCTCTACCGGTCCTGGCCAAGCCGGACACGGGCACACGCGGTGGTGTGCCCATCGGGACTCTTCTCGAGAAGAGCCGCCGAAGGCTTGGCTATTCGACCGAAACAGTCGCTCGCGAGCTTTGGCTCTCCAAGCGCGAACTCGACAACTTCGAATCAGGGATGGCGACACCCCCGAACGACATCGTGGAACGACTCGCCGAGTTCTATGGGATCGATCCGGAGCGATTGACCCCTGGGCGCATCGCGGAGCGGGTGGCGGCGCCTGACGAGGCGGGTCATGAGATTCTCTATCTTGCATGGGCCGCAGTCGATTTGTCCGAGACTGACGGGTCGAACACGCAGCTCCTGTTCAAGCTGTCCCAGACCATGCGATCGATTCGCGGACTGGCCGAAGGGTCTCCAGTTTCGATTCGCGATGATGAACTAGAAGTCATCGCCAGCGTGCTCGATCTCGACCATGTTGACTTTGCCGGGGACCTGGCCAGAGCGTTCGGTCTTTCTGCGCTCGAGACCGGTGAGTTGGCCGCACGGTTGCAGTATGCGTCGAAAGCGACAAAGGAACTGCCGCCCGGTCCGTCGCATCGGGAGCCAGAGACCGAATGAGACGCACGCAGGTTCTTCGTCTAACGAGGCCTTTGTGGCTTGGCGGGTTCCTGGCTCTCGCCGTCGGGTGTGGGGGAGGGGACAGCGATGTGTTCACCGCGGCTCCGATCCCGAGCATCGTTCCGACGACGGCGCCGTCTCCGACCGAAGCGCCACCGACGACGAGCGAGGAACCGAGTCAGACCACATCGACCTCATCGGCCGCAACGAGCACGTCAGCGACGAACAGCACGACAGTGCCGTCCGATGCATTGGCGTTCTCAGAAGGGGAAGGGAATTCATCCGCCTCTGACTCCGACTCCATTCCCAACTCCGGCTCTGACGAAAACTCTGACGCTGGCGAAGCGGATGCAGCGACGATCGGCTCGACAGACTCGGCGGTCGAGCCGACTGCTCCAACAACCGTGGTTCCCGTTGCACCCGACGTCACCATCGATGTTTCAGCTGCTCACGTCGAGTCGAACAGACCCGTCGATCTTCCGTACATCGATGGTCAATCGAACACGACAATTGCCAGGCTGGCTTTGGCGTGTGGCGAAACCGGGCTCACCCTCGCCGTGATCCTGGTCAGCGAGAACGATGTTTCAACTGCCGAACAGCGCTTTTCATTCTTCGGGCCGAGCGGAACTGAGTACTCACTCTTCGGCATTGTCGAGTCTGGGAAGTCTGTCACGTTTGGTTCGGGGCAAGGCAACGTTCCTGCCGTCGGATCCTACGACGAGTGGGCGATTTGTTCGTCAGGTGAGTGGCTCGTTGCGGGAGACCTCGCCGACAACACAGGGCCGACGATGTCTGTGTTGGCCAGCGTCGTCGTTTCTCTCTGAACCTGCTTTCTGGCGTCGCCCGGAATCTCTGGCCAGCTCGACTGGTTGCACTGCTCGTGAAGCGATCCTCCAAAGCTGTCCATCGGTTGTCCCGCCGGAGTTTCCTTTCCGACATCGGCGGAGGAACCGTTGCCGTTGCCGTGTTCGGGCTTGCGGCGTGTTCAACGCCCGAGTCCGAGGGATCAGCCAACGCGGGAACGACGACTCCGGGAACTGTTGGAACCGCCCCGGAACTCGAGCCAGGGCAATCCGAATCAGGGCAAGCCACTTCGGACGCAGAAGTCACGCCGACGGAGACAGCTCCCGCAGGACCGCTGGCCTGGGAGCGAGTGAACCTCGGATTCGTCTCGGCGTATGTCTTGGCCAGAGGTTCTGAGTTGGCGATCGTCGACACCGGTACCTCCGGAAGCGAAGGCGAGATTCTTCGAGCAGTCGAAGCGCTCGGCGGCACATGGTCCGACGTCAATCATGTCGTGGCGACCCACGCCCACGGTGATCACGTCGGCAGTATTGCCGAGGTAATGGCAGCCGCTGGACAATCGACCGGCTACGCCGGTGTCGACGATCTTGGTGCAATCAATGCTGGGCGCGACCTCGTGGGACTCAGGGACGGCGACGAGGTGTTCGGCATGCGCATCGTGTCTTCACCAGGACATACCGCCGGCTCGATCTCTGTGTTCGACGAGGCAAGCGGATTGTTGATTGCCGGAGATGCCCTGAACGTCGAGGCCGGAGCGGTGACCGGGCCAAACCCTGGATTTTCCGCGGATGTTGACCTCGGGAACATGTCGGTACAGCGTCTTGCTGAGCTCCAGTTCGAGACCCTCCTCGTTGGTCATGGCGAGCCCGTTGTGGGCGGCGCAGGAGAAGCCGTGGTGGCGCTCGCAGCTAGTCTCTGACCGCCCTGCGGACTCAATTCGGTTTCCGTTTCGCCGATGGAAGGGCATGTCTGCTCGACGTTTTCCTCGCGCCCGACGCTGCATGTCTGTTGCGGCCGTGTGCTTCGTCGCGACGGCTTGCGGTGGTGAAGCAGCGGGCCCATCAGTAACGGTCGTGCAAACGAACGAGATCCTGCCAACGTCCGCTCCTGAAACATCAACGACGACTGAAGCTTCTTCGACGACCGTGCCGCCGACAGAGCTGCCGTTCGCCGATGACGACGAAGCCCCCGAGGCCTCGGCAACTACACCGGAACCAAGCACAACAATCCAGACGACCACGACGACGGTGCCATCGACCACCACTCCCACGACCGACCCGCCAACAACGAGTGGCGAGTCGACGACCTCAGCGGAGGGCGCACCGTCGACCACGATCGATCCGTCCGCTCCCTTTGAAGGCTTGCAACTCCTCGGCATTCCGCATGCCGATGCAGAGAGCTCGATGAGCCTGGAGTCGGTGAACCTGCAGTGCAACAGCGGCGGGGTCACGCCGCAGATCGTTCTCACGAGCCCGAGCGAGTTGGCAGGTGTTGATCAGCGGGTCTCGTTCTACGGGCCATCCGGGGCCAACTATGTGACGTCTGGATCGGTTGATTCTGGTCAGCTTGAACGTCTCGATGACTGGCTCACGACACCGGTTGGCTCGACCTCGTTCGACGCATCCGCGATCTGCGACGCAGAGTTCTGGCGAGTCCTTGTCGAGATTTCTGACAACGCTGGTGGGTTCTTTAGCGGTGCGGTCGACGCCACTATCTCGGGTTAGAGCGGCGCGCCGACGTCGTACGTTGCGATCGTGCAACTGACCGCAAAAATGGGGATCGGCTCACAGAAGTGAACGGTCCCGTGCGCCCCCCGGGCAGCGGCGGAGATGGTCAGGAACGTTCGAATCTCGAAACCGCCTTGGCCTGCTTCGGCATAGATCGCTTCGTCGGAGTAGTCGAGTAGTGCCGCTCGATCATTGCGGCACCAACGATCGAGGAAGTCGCGATCCCACGCTTCGTTGATCTTCCCCGAGTCTGGAGTTGCCGGCCAGTGGGAGATGCCGCCGGTTCCGACGATCGCGATTCTCTCTGGCATGGCATCACAGGCTTGCCGAATAGCCTCGCCGAAGTTCCAGGCACGAGAAAGCGGTGTGAGCGGTGGTCCTTGGCAATTGATGTTGACCGGGATGACGGGAATGTCGAAGTTCGGAGTGAGGAAGTTGAGTGGGACGGCGATGCCATGGTCGAACTGCCACTCTTCGCAATAAGAAACGTCCGCCGTCTCCATCACGCCCGTGATGAATCGTTCTGAGATGTCTCTGCTCCCCGGTGCGCGGAACGCATCGATGCCAAGCCACGCAGAATCCTCGATCGGGCCGTCGTAGAAATCGGCCATACCGATGGCAAAACTCGGCATGTTGTTCATGAAGAAGTTGGCGAAGTGTTCGGCTGCAATCACCACGATCGCATCTGGTTTGGAAGCCTCGAGGTCGTGGCGCATCGAGTCAAACGCGGCGTAAAAGCTGTCGCGGACCTCAGGGTCTGCCTGGTCTGACCGGCCCGTAATGCCCGGGGCGTGGCTGCATACTCCAGCGAAAACGAGGGGCATCAGCGTGCTCGGTTCGATGTAGTGGGTGAAGCCGGAACGTGTTGGCCGAGCTCGACGTTGTGCGCATCGACCCCCTCATAGCCGGTCATGGCGTACACGCCCTCACGGACTGGACCGTGAGCCTCGATTCCGTCTCGCATCCGCTGGAGATAGTCCTGCCACTCGATCTTGTGGAGGGCCGCAAAGTGCATGAGGATCTGGCCGTTGCAACCGAGGTGGAAGAGAAGCCCGATGTCGGGAGTGATGAGCGCTTCGATTTCCTCAGCGGTGAGATCTCCACCATCGGTAATGAACGCGTTCACCGAGCCGAGACGATCGTCGATGTAGGACTTCTGCATCGAGGCGCTGCGATTCAATTCATAGAGATATTTCTGGACGTAATACAGGCTCACGGTTGTTCGTCCCATTCGAGCCAGAGCGCTTCGGGCCCGCGAAAGGTGATGTTCGGGAACTGCGTCAGTTCCTGATCAGGAGCGAGTCGCAGTGATGGGATTCGTTCGACGAGTACCTCGAGGGCGATGCGCGCCTCCATCTTGGCCAGGTTGGCCCCCAGGCAATAGTGAATGCCCTTGCCAAAACTGATGTGGCGACTGGCCTCAGGGCGATGAATGTCGAAGCTGTTCGGATCGTCGAAGTGAGACGGTTCGCGGTTTGCGCTGGCGAAGTTGAGGAAGATCCGTGTCCCAGCGGGAAGATCAACGCCTCCAAGGGTGGTGTCCGTGGTCGTCACCCGACGCCATGCGATCTGGCTCGACTCGAAGCGAAGTGTCTCCTCGACTGCGTTGGTGATCAGCGAGGGGTCAGCGCAGAGTGCATCCCATTGGTCACGGCGCGGGAGCAGACACAACAACGTGTTGCACAACAGATTGGTCACCGGATCATGGCCGGCAAACGACAATCCGTAGATGATCGACTCGACTTCGATGTAGCTGAGGTCCTCGGGGTTGGCATCGTGCGCATCAAGGAGCTCTGAGGCGAAATCATCCTGCCGATTGTCGCGGCGGCCCGCGGTGAACTCTCGACAGTAGCGCCAGTACGTGAGCATATTCTCGGCGATCGAGACCTGTTCTTCTGCCGTGGGTTTGCCCCACGAAAACGCCTTGCGCTCGACGCACCAGCTCTTGATCATTTCGTCGTCGGCCTTGGGAAATCCAATGAACCGAAAGACGATCTCAGCCGGCAGCGGGAACGCGAGCGCCTTGACGTATTCCGTCGACGTTCCGCCAGCCAACATCTGGTCGACGAACAGGTTGGCCCGTTCCTTCATGTAGTCCTCGAGCGTTCGGAGGCGCCGCTTGGAGAACCCCTGCCGGGTGTAGACCCTGATGCGTGCGTGGTCTGGCTCGGGTCGGTTCGACATCACTGCGCTGGGATTGAAATCAGGAGCTGTCAAGACTTCGACGGCCTGGTCATCCAACGGGTAGAGCGGGTCCTGGACGTTGGTCGAGGCGTAGGTGTCTGGGTTGGTGAACACCGTCTCGATATCTTCCATCTTGGTCACCACGACATAGCCGACCTCTTCGGCATAGAACACCGGGTGATCGTCTCTCAGCTTGGCCGCAATGGGATAGGGATCGGCCAAATAGTCCTCCCCCAACGGGTTCCACTCGTGGTGGACCGGGCAGCCAACCGGTGCACCGAGAATTTCCGTTGGAGCCTGGTGGTAGGTGTTGTCAGCTTTGGTCATGGTTCATGGTCCTTACGTGAAGCTGATCTCGAACGAGCCGAGGGGTCCATAGTCGGCCAGAATGAGGTCGCCCGCACATACATCGATGGGGCGAGTGAATGAACCGGCGAGAATTGTTTGGCCTGCCCGCAGCACCATGCCGTGTTCGACGTACCGCTTGGCCAGCCACACGATGCCGGTTGCCGGGTGGCCGAGGACTCCGGCGGCGAGGCCTGTTTCTTCGACTGTGCCGTTTCGAGACAACAGGGCGCCAGCCCATCGGAGGTCGACCTCTCGAGCGCCGACCGGTGTCCCGCCAGTAATGATCCCCGCATTGGCCGCATTGTCGGCGATGGTGTCGATGACGGTTCGGGTGCGGCCGGTCGTGGGGTCCTTTCGGAACGATCGAGCAGCGATGAGTTCGAGCGCAGGAATCACATGGTCGGTTGCATCGAGTACAGCGTCGACTCCGAACCGCTCATCGTTCACGAGGCCGGCCTCGAGATCGCGATGCAGAACGAAGGCCAGCTCGACTTCGATCTTGGCATCGAGGTGATCAGATGCCGCGATCGAAGAGCCCGGTTTGAAGACCATGGCATCAGTGAGAAAGCCCGAGTCCGGAGTCTCGATGTTCATTGCTTGCTGCATCGCCCGAGAGGTGAGCCCGATCTTGTGGCCGATGAGGCGCTCTCCTCGTCCGATCTTGAGCTCTTGCCACGCTGCTTGGATTCGGTAGGCGTCTTCGATCGTGGCGTCGGGGAACGCTTGGGTGGTCTGCCGCATCTGAGTTCGCGATTGTTCGGCGTCGTCGAGACGTTGTGCCTCGGCCACGATGTCTTCATTGCTCAGCGTTGTGGTCATGCTGTTGCTCCGAGGGTGTCGCACGTCTCCTCGATGGCGGGAGATGCCGCCGTGAGCTTGGCCAGCAGCTCGAACAGCTGCTCCAAGGCATCGCTGCCGACCTGGGCTTCGAGCTCGGCATATTGGGCCTCTGATGCTGGTGCGATTCGGGCGACGAGACGGTTTCCCCTGGCCGTGAGAGATACCAGGGATCGTCGCTGGTCGTGGGTTGGGGTTTTTCGCTTCACCAGACCCCGGCCGTCGAGATTGGCCAGAATTCGCGACAAGCTCGGCCCCAGCAAGTTGGTGAACTCTGCGATGTCACCGACCTCGATAGCTTCTTCGCGTTGGTGAAGGGCTCGCAAGACTCGCCATTGCTGCTCGGTGAGATCGTGGTCAGCAAGGATTGGACGAAATCTTCTCATGGTGGCCTCCCGGGCTCGCATCAGGGCCATGGGAAGCGACTGATCGAACGGGCGAAGCTCGCTGCGGTGGAGCTCGGTCATTGGGGCACCGGAGCGACAATCGGGGCCGCAGAGAGTTCGTCAGCGCTGAACTCGTCGACGATCGGATTACTCAACGTTCCGAGCTCGGCAACATGCACGTCAACAACGTCCCCTGGCGTGAGCCATTGCGGGGGATCGAGACGCGCTCCCGCTCCGGTCGGCGTCCCCGTGAAGACGATGTCGCCGGGATGCAACTCGGTGAAGGTCGACAGGTAGTGGATCTGATATTCGATCGAGTACTTCATCGTGCGAGGCGAGTCGTCCTGGCGGAGCTCACCATTCACGTGGGTCGTGATGCGGAGCTCGTCGAAGGCCGGGATCTCTTCCATCGTGACGAGGTGGGGACCAAAGGATCCGGAGGACATCCAATTCTTTCCTTGGGTGACGTTGAACTTGGCGTGCCGGACCCAATCGCGAATCGTGCCTTCGTTGCCCAGGGTTAGGCCAGCGAGATGAGACCGCGCCTCGGCTACAGGGATGCGCCTGCCGCCAACGCCGATGACGGCAACGATTTCGCCCTCGTAGTCGAGTTGTGGGCTTTCGGGAGGTCGAACGAGTGGCTGGCCATGACCGGTGAATCCATCAGGGAATCGCGGGAACACGCTCGGGAAGGCGGCATCGCTGTTGTCGTCGTATTCGTCGGCACGACCGCCGTAGTTGACCCCGATGCAGAAGATCTTTCTCGGCCAAGGAAGGAGTCGCCGGTAGAAGACGTCGGCCTCGGCATGATCAGCTGGCTCCTCGAGAAACGTACGGACTTCTTCGAGTCGACCCGAGATGACGAGATCGCCGAGATCTGCAATGTCGCTGAGTCTGGCGGTCAGATCGATGACGCCGGAACCGTCACCGGTCAATACGCCAAATCTTGCGGTGATCTGATCGGGGCCAGATGGGTCCTCGAGCGAGAACGAGAGCAACTTCATGATGCACATGTTAAACACTTCTTGGCTGTAGATGTCTAACATGTGAAGCAATGCCGCACATTACGATCGAATTCTCTGCCAACCTCGAGGCCGACCACGACATCACCGCACTGGTGGATCAGGTTCATCAGGCAGCGCTCGACACAGGTCTCCCTCCGCTCGCTGGTCTTCGAACTCGCGCCGTATCCCGGACGCACTACCGGATCGCCAGTGGCGAAGGTTCGTTCGGCTTCGTCGCCCTGATTGCGCGAATCGGACCGGGCCGTACCGCCGAACAAAAGAAGCACTTCATCACCGCGCTCATTGACGCGGCACAAGCATCGTTCGATCCGTGCGATCACCAGATCGCGTTCAGCGTCGAGGTGCAAGAGATCGACCCGGATTACCGCATCAACCGAAACCAGATCCGCCCGTACCTAGAACAGCTTGATCACGAGGAGAATTCAGATGTCTGAATCCGCTGACTTCACATCGAACATGGCCGCGGCTGAGGAGTTCTTGACTCGGTTTGCTGGTGCCCCGACGAACCACCTCATCAACGGCGAAGCCGCCGCCAGCCTCGACGGCGCCACGTTCGAGAACACGTCGCCGATCGACTCGATGCGCCTCGGTGATGTCGCCGCCGGAGATGCGGCGGACATCGAACGCGCCGCGACGGCTGCGGCCGACGCCTTTCCATCGTGGTCCTCGACGCCGGGAGTCAAGCGCAAGGCGATCCTGCACGACGTTGCTGACTTGATCGAGGAGCGGGCCAAACAGATCTCTGTTGTCGAGTCGATCGACACTGGGCAGGCCATTCGATTCATGAGCGCTGCCGCCATCAGGGGCGCAGCGAATTTTCGGTTCTTTGCCGACCAGGCTCCGTCTGCCGCTGACGGGCAGAGTCTCCCGACCGAGACGCACCTCAACTACACGACCCGTCATGCACTCGGGCCGGTTGGTGTGATCACCCCCTGGAACACGCCGTTCATGTTGAGCACCTGGAAAATCGCGCCCGCGCTCGCATCGGGTTGCACGGTGGTGCACAAGCCTGCCGAGTGGAGTCCGTTCACCGCTCATCTGTTGGCCGAGACAGCTCTTGAAGCGGGTCTCCCACCCGGTGTTCTGAATGTGGTCCACGGCTTTGGTGAGACGGCGGGGAAGTCGTTGACCGAACACGAGAAGATCAAGGCGATCGCATTCGTCGGCGAGTCGACTACCGGTTCGTTGATTCAGATGCAGGGGGCTCCGACGCTGAAGAGAGTGCACTTCGAGCTCGGCGGGAAGAACCCCGTCATTGTGTTCGACGATGCCGATCTCGATCGAGCCATGGACGCCGTCATGTTCATGATTTATAGCCTCAACGGTGAGCGGTGCACGTCATCGAGCCGGGTGCTGATCCACGCATCGATCTATGACGAGTTCACCTCGGAATTGGCTACCCGGATCAAGGGCATCAAGGTGGGTCACCCGCTCGATCCGAGCACGGTGATCGGTCCACTCGTGCACCCGAATCACTGCAAGAAGGTACGGAGTTATCTCGAGCTGGCCGCCGCCGAGGGTGCAGTCGTGCACCGTGGCACCGACATGGTCGACCCGCCATCGAACAACTTCGTTGCGCCTGCACTGTTCAGCAACGCGACCAACGACATGGGAATAGCCCAGGAGGAGATCTTCGGACCTGTCCTGACAGCGATTCGGTTCGACGACGAGGATGAAGCTGTCGCCATTGCGAACGATGTGGACTACGGCTTGGCCGGATATCTTTGGACGGGTGACGTTGGCCGGGCCCATCGTGTCTCCCAACGCCTCGAGGCCGGAATGGTCTGGGTCAACAGTCAGAACGTTCGTCATCTCCCCACACCGTTCGGGGGGACGAAGAGCAGTGGCATTGGTCGCGACGGTGGTGACTGGAGCTTCGACTTCTATATGGAGACGAAGAACATTTCGATCGCTCTCGGAAATCACCCGATCAGCAAGCTCGACTCCTGAGTTCAGGCATCATCAAAGACTTTCCCTGGATTGAAGAGGTTGCCGGGATCAAGTGTTTTCTTGACCAGCCGCATGAGCTCGACTTCGACGTCGCCCTTCTGGTCGACGACTCGATGTCGTAGCTCCTGGCCAATTCCGTGTTCGGCGCTGATGGTTCCGCCAAAGCTCCAGGTGATCTCATCGACCACAGCGAGGTACTCCGCCTTGGCTCCCGGATCCATGATGAGCCCGGGTTCCTCACCAGGGAGGACATAGAGGTGCAGATTGCCGTCTCCGACGTGACCGAAGGCGTAGATCGCGGTGGTGGGGTCCATCAACTTGGTTCGGCGATCCACTTCCTGGAGGTACTCAGCAACGTTGCTGACGGGAACCGCAGCATCGAATTTGGCGCCCTTCGAACCCAGCAAGGGTTCGGGTGGTAGCTCGTCTCGGATTGTCCAGAGATTGACTTCCTGGGTGGGGGTGTCGGCAACGACGGCGTCGGTGATGAGCCCGCGTTCTGTTGCCTGGCTGAGGAAGTCGGTGAGATATTCGGTGACGGGTGTTCGTCCGCTCATCCGACCCAGGACGAACCAGGATCTGGGTGGCGCATCCGGCAGCGGATGATGCAGCGCATCGAACACCTCCGCGACGCGCCGTATCCCCATGTCGGGCATGAGTTCGAACGCCGTCAGCCGACCCTCCGCCATCTCCATGCCCAGTGCGTACAGCTCGGGAAGTGCATCCAACGAAGACACGGACGCGAACAGTGACTGCTGATGAAGGGGTCGAGGCTCCAGTTTGACGACGACCTTCGTGACAATGCCCAGGGTTCCCTCTGCCCCGATGAACAAATGCTTGAGTCCGTACCCAGTGGCGTCTTTTCGAAGGGATCGCAGCCCATTCCAGATTCGGCCATCAGGAAGGACGACTTCGAGTCCCAGAACTTGGCTGCGCACCGTGCCGAAACGCAACACGTTGTTGCCACCAGCATCGGTCGATACACCGCCGCCGATCGTGGCCGTTCCCCGAGCACCCCAGTCCGAGGCAAACGAACGGTCGACGGCGACGGCAGCTGCCTGCAGCGCTTCGATCGTGACTCCGGCCTCAGCAGTCAGCGTGAAACAGTGAGGATCGACGTCGATGATGGTGTTCAGTCGCTCTGTGGATACCACGATCGAGTGCTGGTCGGTCGGGATCGAACCACCGGACAGGCCAGTGTTGCCACCCTGTCCGACGATGCTCAGATTGGCGGCCACGCAGATCTTGACGACAGCGGCGACGTCCTCCACAGAATCCGGACGGGCAACGAGGAGAGGGCGCTGGGTCCACATTCCGCGAAAGTCGGTCGAACGCCCATCGGTATCGGGACCTTCGAGCCAACCCCGTGGGCCGAGGAGCGTCTTCAAGTCTTCGATCGCAGTCGCGTGATGCAGCGGGGCGGGATCTGGCATGGCGAGGAGTCTAGGAACACCTAGAGCGGGCGAGTGGGTCGCAGTCCCTCAATTGCGACCCACTCGCTCACCCGACTCGTCGGTCCCTCCGTCTGCGAACCTCCCTCCGAGATCGCAGACGCCGACGAAGAACTGGGGCGCTTGAAGCATGTGGTTCAGAATCTTGTTGTTGGTGCCCCTTGTGGCGAACCGGCGAACGTGGTGTCTGTTGGGGTGATGAAAAGGCGGTGCATGGCCAACTTGTTGGTGGCGAGCTCGCGGTCCAGCGCATCACTTTCTTGGTGTCCGATTGCTGTCCCGAGATAGCGAACCGCGGCGGCCCGGTATTCCGGAGCGACACCGCTCACGGTGTCCGCGGTGGCCAGCCCAACGAATTCCAGACCTGCGGTCGCGCTGTGTCGGCCAGCCTGTTCGTGCTCGAACGGAAGAAAGACCGTGACCACAGCGTTGTCCAGTCCTGACCATGGGGCAGAGCCAATGGCGCAGATCACCAGCTCGAACCCGTTCCAATGGAAGCGGGAGGCATCACAGTGCGGGACGCCTTCGAGTTCTTCAAAGTGAAGACGAATGGGCACCACCGCAGCGAGCAGGTCTGTTGGGGCGTTGTGCATCAACTTGGTTCCTCTCGCCTCGCCACGACGGCGGTCCTGAGATGCGGATCCGAACACCACAAACGAGTCGTCCTTGAGCGCGGATGGGCCAACCGAGTGCTCGGTGTCCCAAATCTGTGTGCTCGAGTCGTGCGTGAGGGGTGTTCCGTCCACCACCAAAGTGGAACACATTGGTGCTAGCGGGGCGTTAACGAGGCGTTAACGATCCGACCATCGAGGTTCGACGTTGGCCAAAATCCCCTCCATACTGGGGGCGTGGCGAGTCGGCAGGTGTCTCGAGATCGATTGATTTCTGTCGTGGATGAACGCTGGTCGGGTGGGCTCAGTGTTCTGCTCGGCGGTCCCGGCATGGGAAAGTCGACGCTTTTGCGTCAGGCGATGCTCGAAAGTGCAACCCTGGGGCGAGGGGCAGAACATCTTGTCCGGTGCCGTCCATCGTGGACGGCCACATCCTTGCACCAGTCGATTGCTCGAGCGGTCGGGCTGCCCGATGACGCGGCAATGGATGGCCCTCCTGACGAGCTTGCGGGGGAGGTAGCCGAGTGGTTTTGGGCAGCCGCTCCCAACCGCATCGGATTGGTCATCGACGATCTTCACGAGGTCGACGATGGTGCCTTGGCCTACGTGGTTGCGCTCACGAGCTTGCTTCCGGCGAATGCCCACGTTGTTGTTGCGAGCAGAGATCACCCTCGGGTCGCAGCGCTGTTGATGACTGCTGATCCAGTCGTTGTGGTGGAAGAGGGCTCATTGCTCTTCACCGATGAGGAGGTCGCTCAGCTTGCCGAGGGCGTCGGCATCGGTGCTGCTGCGTTGGAGAGCGCCGGGGGTTGGCCAGCCGTCCTTGCCCTCACCGTTCACGCCGGCCCAGATGTCGCCGGCGCCTACCTCTACCAGAGCGTGCTCGCCGGGTTGAGCCGTCGACAGCAGGGCGATCTTGCGCTCGCCGCTGCGCTGGGAGAGATCGATCGTGATGTCGCGACCGCGGTGCTCGAGGGGCCGACGAACGCTCTGAGCGCCGTCCCGCTTGTCGAACTGCCGCCCGCCGGCGGGATCATCGTGCACGACTTGTGGAAGGATCCGCTGAGCGGCCTGGTGAGCCCTGATCGCTTGGCGGACGCGGCTCGAACCGCGGCGCGATTTGCGACCCGAGCGGGTGACATCGAGCGGGCCGTCTCGGTGTTGTGTGGAGCCGGCCTGCTCGACGATGCTCGAGAGTCCGTCATCCGACACATTGCCGAGGCCGCCGATCGTGTGCCTCTGGATCGAATCGATCGCTGGTTGCGGCTTCTGGTTGCGCCCCAGCAGGCGTTGCTTCGTCAGACCCTCCAGCTCCTCAGAACGGGACTCCTCGAGGGGCACCTCGACCCGGAGCGCCTCGACGCATTGATCCGACGTGTGCGGCAGGCTGGCGAGCTGGATCTCGAGGCCCTTCTCGGTGAGGTCCGATTCGCCGTCGCCTGGTCAGCCGACGACGTTGATCAATGTTTACGGATCGCCGATCGTCTCGCCGAGCTGCATCGTGAGGGTGTGGAGATCGTGGCCCACGCTCCTCACACAGCGCAGATCACGGCGGCCCGAGCTGAAGGTGACAACGAGCGAGTCGTTGCTTTGATCCGTGGTGCACGTGATGTGCTAGGAGATGCCGGCGGCCTTGCGTGGAACGTGCCGCTCGAACTGGAGGGTTTGCTGGCGCTCGGACGGCCGTTTGAGGCCCTTGACCGGTTGAAGATCGACGGCGAGCGGCTTCAGGCCGCCAACGTGAGAAGCATGACCTACGGACTGACCTATTGGTTCACTGGCCAGGGCGACCGGGCAGTCGCTGAGCTTGATGCGTTGCTCGTTCAGCCGGGGCGCTTTTACGGGATCGAACGAAGCTGGGTCACAACCGCTGAGCTCTTCCGGCGCTGGCGCGGGGTGCAGTCGGATCGGGCCGTCGTCGCTCCAGATGACCCCGACGAAGTGCTGAGTTCGTACTCCCGTGTGTGCGAGGGCCTGTGCGAGGTGGCGCAGTTGATCGAAGAAGGGGATGAGGCCGGAGCAGAGGAACGCATCTCAGATTTGACCGAGCGGCTCCCCCCAACGGACGGCATTGCGCTGAATGCGTGGTTCATGGGCGCGGCCGCCTGGTATGTCCTGCGGGAGAGCGATCGTCCATTGCTCGATGGATTCATGGTGAACGACATGTTCGGGCAAGCCAACCGCGTCTTTCGGGCGTTCGTGAAGAGTCGCGAGGTGGGCACACTGGCACCCGAAGACATCGATGGGTGGGTCAGCCCGGCTCAGCTCGGAACGCTGCTGCCTCTCCGGTGGGCCACCGAGTTGGCGCTGCGACTTCCTGCGAGCCATGAAGAAATGCGAGACGAAACACTGCAGGCGCTCGAGATGGGAGGCAGCCGTGTTCTGGAGCAGTTCGCAGCAGGCGAGGACGAATTGCTTTCGAGCCGTGCGATTTCTGTGCTGGCCGAACGCCCCATCGAACCTTCAGCTCCCATCCGGATCAACCTCTTCGGCGTGCCGACACTCGATCTGCCTGGCCTCGAGGAACCATCCGATTGGCGGCGGGGTCGGGTCAAAGCCTTGCTCGGACTGCTCGTGGTGCGCGGCCGCGTATCTCGCGAAGTTGCGATCGATGCCCTCTGGCCCGAACTCGAGCTTCCCGCTGGTCGGCGAAACCTACGTGTGACGTTGTCGTATCTCGTACGCACGCTCGAACCGGAACGGGCCAAGCACACGCCCTCGTGGTTCATTGATGCCGATCAACTGTCGATGCTGCTGAATAGGGAAGGTCTGGTTCTTGATGTCTTCGACTTTGCTGCAGCACTCGCCTCGGCCAAAGATCAGCAGCGCAACGGCCTCGCATCCAAGGCAATCGAGTCGCTTCGACTGGCGTGTTCGCTCTATCGGGGTCCGTTCCTCGAGGGCATCGACGATGAGTGGGTGCTCGACGAACGCAACGTCTTTTCCCGCGAAGTAGTTGCCGCCCACCTGCGGCTTTCTGCCTTGCTCGTCGCTGGAGGGTCTGAAGAGGGAGCAACCTGGGCCCGGCGGGCGACGGAAATCGACCCATTCTCGATCGAAGCCCATGAGGCCTTGATCAACGCTCTGTTCGATGAGCGGTCACCAGAACGTCAAGCGGCGCAAGCCCGACTCGAATCGTTGACGAGCCGGTAGCTGTAACTCAGCTTGCTGGCCAAGAACTACGTCGTCAGCTCCGCTGGAATCAGCACGTTGGCATCGTCGGTCACTCGATAGCTCGACTGGGGCATGAGGTCGAGCGGAGCGGTGAGCCCACCGGTGAACACAATGTCGCCCGGTCCCAGAATCGTGGTGAAAGGATCCAGACCAAGTGTCTCGTTCTCCGCCGCGATCGAACGAAGAAGCCACGCCACCGCTTCGGCCGGATTGCCCATCGCCGCCGTTGCAGCTCCGTGGTGGTGCACCTCGTCATTGCCGAACAGCACAGTGACGGTCGCAGGATCGTTCAACCCGACAGGCCCGCCAAGGACATAGCCGCCAGCAGATGAATTGTCTGCGGTGTTGTCGAGCCAGTCGAAAACGAACGAGGGAAAGCGAGGATCGACGAGCTCGAGTCCGAGTTGCCACCCCTCGGCGCTATCGAGAATCTCGCGCACGGTACTGAGTCCATCGAGTTCAGCGCCCGCGACGTAGACGAGCTCCGGTTCGATCTTTGCTTGCCGGAATCGATCGAGGTCTGTCTGGCCATCAACCTCGAGTGATGCCCACAAGGTGCCCCAGTTCGGTTGCGAGATGCCAAGGGCCTCGCGCATCGCTGCGGAGGTCCATCCCAGCTTGTAGCCGCTCTGGATTTCGCCCTGTTGTTTGCGAAGCTCGTCGCGAGCCCGAGCCACGGCGCGTGCGTCGGTCCAGGTCATCTCCGGAAACCGTTCGCTGAGAAGCGGGACCGGGTCTCCGGTCTGCTCGGCGGTTGCGAGCTCTTTGGCAAGTTGGGTCGGATTGAATGTCACAGAAGTTCCAATCGGGAAGTGACAGCATTCCAGGACTCGACGGGGTTGGCGACATCGAACCACAGCGTCTCGATGCCGAACGCGATCGCTCCCTCAACGTTTGTTGGTTGGTCATCAACGAAGAGCATCCGGCCAGGATCAGTGTCGGTGAGATCTACTGCTCGCTGGTAGGCCCGAGGGTCCGGTTTCAGAACGTTCGTATCGGAGCAGTCGACGATGACATCGACTCGTTGCAGCAGCGAAATCTCCTTCTCCCAATCAGGCCCATGAAAAGCACGAAGGTCGTTGGTGAGCACCGAAACGCCAAAGCCGGCCGCTTGCGCGGCAGCAACTACAGCAGTGCACTCTGGACGAACGAGATCGTCGGAGGGTGGGTGATAGAGCAGATTCATGTAGTCACGCGTCTTCATGGGTCGCCCGGCAAGCTCGCCAACTTGTTGGGCCCGCTCCGCCCAGTACTCCCGCTCTGTCAGCCCGGTTCCCGCGACCATCTCTCGCCATAGTGCATCGGTCGACGGATCGATCGGGCCGTGCCACGTGAGGCTCCCGGGTTCGAGGTTGAGCAGCTGTTCGCACCGACTGTGGAGCTCGACGGGGCTCAAGAGGCACACTCCGCCAAAGTCCAGAAGGAGCGTGTCGATGTCAGGTTTCGGATTGGTCATGAGTCGAGGCCTTGTTGTCGCGAGCGTAGGCTTCGGCGCGATCCCACCGTCCAGCTCGCTCGAGTAGTCGGGTTCTCAGCGAGCTCGGCGGAATCGCCTCGGGCTCCAGTCGCGGCGGCAGAGTGGCAGACGGCAGAGTGGCAGACGGCAGAGTGACATACACCTCACCGTCGATCACCGATACGTCGTAGGAGATCAAGCACCGCCGGGACGCCTGTTGCGATCGCAATTGCCCGGATGCGATGTCGTAGCGCCAGAAGTGATGCGGGCAGATCAGCACGCCATCGCGGACGTGGCCGTCGGTGAGTGGGAGATCTTGGTGGAGGCAGAGATTTCGCAAGGCGCGAACTCCGCCTGAGGTTCGAGTTACAACCACTGATCCGTCGGCCACGGGGACGGCCCGATCTGTGGGGAGATCGGCGAGACGACCGATGGCGATCGTGGTGGGTGCAGGCTGGGGAGTGAGCTCAGCCATGACCGGTGTATCCCAGCCGCCGAGAAACGAGGGCCGCAGTTTCCATCGTGAGGTGAGCAAGTTCGCGTCGAATCGGATCAACCCGCTCGGACGGTCCGGCGACGCTGATGGCAGCGATTGCTCGCGCTCCATGGTCGCGAATCGCGGCGGCGACAGACACCACACCAACCTCTGACTCGTGACGATTCTCTGCATAGCCGCGAGCACGACTGAGTTCGAGGTCAGCTCGAAGCGCAGACATGGACGTAATGGTCTCAGCGGTTCGGGGCTCGAGCACCCAGCCTTTCAGCGTCTGTTCCAGCTTTTGGCGCGGAATCGCGGCGAGAAGCGCCTTTCCGGTGCCGGAACAATGTGCAGAGTTGCGCCGTCCGATCTCGAGGAACATTCTCAGCGTGTGCGGACTGTCGAGTCGCTCGACGTAGACCACCTGCCGTCCATCCAGCACAGCGACCTGGACGGTCTCGCCTGATCGGTTGCGGAGGTCAGTCATAGGTGACAACACCGCCTCATGGAGGTCGAGTTGAGTGGAGACCGCAGCCGCAAGATCGAACACCACAAGGCCCAAGCGATAGCGGCCTGTCTCGACATCTTGTTCGAGCATGCCTTCTTCGGTCAGGGTCGTCAGTAGTCGGTGGACAGATGATTTTGACAACTCGAGGCGACGAGATAAATCGCTCACGCCCCATTCCCGGTTCGACGACGAAAACGCTTTGAGAAGGCGGACCGCGTTCGTTACCGACGAGAGGGTCGAGCTGCTCACAAGGTCCGACACTAGATGAAT
The DNA here is from genome assembly GCA_937930695.1 of uncultured Acidimicrobiales bacterium. GTDB lineage: Bacteria > Actinomycetota > Acidimicrobiia > Acidimicrobiales > SZUA-35 > CALEWY01. The sequence goes on from CALHCB010000069.1 coordinate 28,109, forward strand.
CGTTCCCCTATGCGGGACATCTTCCCAGCGAGCGGAACGCTAGATGTAGCGTCCGTCACATGGGCGTTCTTCGGCTCAGCCATGTCGACATCACCGTTCCCGACCTCGAGTTGGCACATGCCTATTACACCGAGGTGCTCGGACTCGAGCTTGTCGAACGTACGGACGGTCGGCTCTGGCTCAAGTGTTGGGACGAGCGAGACCATCACTGCCTGTCGATTCGACAGGACACGCGCACTGGGATGGATCGGTTCAGCTTCAAGTGCGAATCGCCCGACGACCTGGATCGGCTCGAGAAACGAATTGAACAGAGCGGTCGTTCGGTGTCGCGCATCTCCGCCGGCGAAGAGGTCGGACAGGGGGAGTCGATCCGGTTTGAACTGCCGTCAGGCCACGAAATGGAGCTGGTCGCAGATATCGAGAAGGTCGGCGGCCGTCTTCCGCTCGTGAATCCGCGACCGGTTCCCGAAGGGTTGATCGGTATCGCCCCGCCCCGAATGGATCATCTGCTTCTCCACGCAGAAGAGGTGGGTGTCGTCGCCCGCTTCTTCCAAGATGTCCTCGACTTTCGGCTCACCGAACAAGTGGTGAGTAGCGCAGGCCATCAGATCGGCGCGTTCCTCGAACGTTCTCACCGCCCGCATGACATCGCGTTCGTCGAGGGTCGCAACGGCGGCCTCCACCACTTTTCCTTCTGGCTCGACGATTGGGATCACATCCGGCGAGCGGCCGACATCCTGGCCAGTAACTCGATCGATGTGGACGTTGGCCCAACTCGCCACGGAATCACACGCGGCAACACGATCTACTTCTTCGATCCAATGGGGACTCGAAACGAGGTGTTCACGGGTGGCTACAAGCCGGATCCGGATTTCCCGACCATCACGTGGACCGAGGACCAGCTCGGTCGGGCAATCTTCTACTACGAGGGCGAGCTCAAGGGGCGTTTCATGTCGGTGCACACATGATCGCTAGCCGAGACGTGGCACGAGGGGTTCTCACATGGGTGTGTTGAGGTTGTCGCACGCAGAGATCCGTGTGCCCGATATCGAGATCGCACATGCGTATTACACCGAAGTGGTCGGGCTCATCGAGACGGCTCGGACCGACGATCGGGTGTTCCTCAAAGCGTGGGACGAGCATCAACACCACTCCATCATCTTGATGGCGGCCCCGACGTACGGACTCGAATCGGTTGGGTTCAAAGTCGAACATCAAGAAGATCTCGACCTCTTCGCCGGCCGGTTGGCAGCCCGCGGCATCGTGGCGACCCGATTCGGCCCAGGAGAGATCGGCCTGGGATCCGGAGAGGTCTGTCGATTCACAGGACCAAGTGGCCATGTCATCGATTTGGTCCATGGAATGGAACAGGTCGGAAACGGCCTACCGGTGCACAATCCGCCACCGGCACCCGATCGCATGACTGGGATTGCGCCTCCCCGCATCGACCACATCTTCCTCATGTGTGAGGACGTCGATGGCGTGACCTCGTTCTTTCAGGAGGTCTTCGATTTCCGCCTGACTGAGCAGATCATGGCCGACGATGGTCATCAACTCGTGACCTTTCTGGAGCGCTCCCACTCGCCGCACGACCTCGCATTCATCACGGGTCCAGATGGCGGGTTTCATCACGTGGCGTTCTGGGTGGATGAGTGGCACGACCTTCGCCGGGCAGGCGACACCTGCGCGTACCACGGCGTTCCGATCGAAGCCGGACCAACGCGCCACGGGGCAACACGAGGCTGTGGAATCTACTTCTTTGATCCGGCAGGCAACCGCAACGAGATGTACACCGGCGGCTATTGGTTCGATCCCGATGATGAGCCGACGACGTGGACCGAAGCAGAAATGGGCCGGGCCATCTTCTACTACGCCGGCAAGGTTGACCCGCACTACATGACGGTGCACACATGAGCGCGTCGGATCGGGTCGATCAGCCGCTCTACCTGGCGAGATTTCGAGCGAGAGCCGAAGCTGATCGCAAGGCAGCCGAACAGTCGGACGAAGAACCTGAATCGACGCCGCTGTACCTTCGGCGTTTCCGGGCCAAAGACAGCGAATCCCCGACGCCTGATGCGACCGATCCCTTGTGGCAACGAGCTGAGTTGGGGGTGCAGCAAGCGCTCACCGAAGACAATCGCAACAAAGAAATCAGCCCTCCTCCGGGAGCGGCTCGCGCCCTGGCGAACGACGTCTACCTCATTCGGCATGGCGAGACGCAGGGGTATTCGACGGACTCGGGGCTCACGCCACAGGGTGTGTGGCAATCCCATACCTACGGGCACACGCTTGCCAAGAGAATCAAGAGCGGCGAAACCGTGGTGTTCCGCCATGCCTTCACCAACAGGGCGAGAGAGACCGCCGAGAATATTCACCGAGGTTTCGCTGACGGCATCGTGCAGTTCGAAAAGGACGTGACGATCGTCGAACCGGCCGGCATGGACGAGTTCCGGAATTTTGGCTTCGCGGCCCCGGACGGGCTCAAGGATGTGACGGCCGCCTTCCG
>CALHCB010000070.1 GCA_937930695.1 uncultured Acidimicrobiales bacterium
GTTCCCGACGTCAACATGCCCGACCTCGACCTACCAAACTTGGGCATACCCGGCACGGACTCGTCAGATGCCACTGCGTTCGAGGTGCCGCCGCCTCCGCCCGCACCCGACGCACCACCACCGCCTCCCGCTGCGGTCGAATTCGACGGCTCACCGGTCGCTCCGCCGGCGTTCGTACCCGGCTCCTTCGATGCTCCGACAGTCGACGATGCTCCGGCATTCATTCCACCCGTCAGCGCTCCGCCGCCAGCTGCCGCCACCGTCGCTCCTCCCCCCAGTCCAGGCGCCGGGGCACCACCACCTCCTCCGGCGGGCGGCTCAGCTCCACCTCCTCCGGGACCATCTGGAGCGGCGCCACCACCACCTCCGCCGCCGATGAACAGTCCGGCGCCTCCTCCCCCCGACGACGCGATGTCGCTCGGCGGAAGCGTCCCGCCGCCCGCATGGGCAGCACCTTCTCCCTCCACCGCACCCGCTCCTGGGGCACCGCCCCCGCCACCCCCTGGCGGGAACAATCCTCCGCCCGCCCCACACCAGACGGCACCGGCTCCACCACCCCAGGGAGCTGCGCCGCCTCCTCCACCCGGAGGATTCGCGCCACCCCCAGATCTCTCGAACACCTCAGATCTCACCGATCCTGACGGCCTCGACTCCGAAGATCTGTTGGCTGAAGCCGAGAGATTGAACGATCCGCTCGCTCCTCTGGACCCACCACCTGCCGCCGCACCGCCTCCACCTCCAGCCGGAGCAGCTCCGCCTCCTCCCCCACCCGGAGCGAGCCCGCAGGGCTGAGGTACCACGCACCAGCGCGGCGCGAACGAAGTTGAACACCGCCAAAGTGGCGGCGGCGACCCCCACGTAGTGAACTGACGAGAACCGATCATCCAGGGGGATTGACCATGGCTCTAGCAGGCGACACTCGCATCGAGAGTGCACCGCGTGTCATCGACACGCCGATCATTTCGGCCGATTCGCACATCACCGAACCAGGGTGGACGTACGACTCCATCGATCCTGCCTTCGCCGACCGCGCGCCGTACTTCACCGACGAGCAGCCGGAAGGTGCAACCTTCCACATTCCTGGCATGAGCCAGTCCATTCGCCTCGGCCTTCACTCGGCCGCCGGCAAGCCAGCGAACGAGCTACAGATGAAGGGCGTCCCATTCGAAGGACTTCACCAGGCCGGTTGGGATCCAGAAGCAAGAGTCGAGGCTCAGAAGAAGGACGGCATCGACGGAGAAGTCATCTACCCGTCCGTGGGCATGCTGCTTTGTAACCATGAGGATCTCGATCTGAAAAAGGCGATGTTCGACGCCTACAACAACTGGATCAGCGGCTACTGCAGCACGGCTCCCGAACGTCTCTACGGATGCGGCCAAACTGCGCTTCGCAGCCCCGAGGAAGGCATCGCCGATCTCCACGCGATCAAGGCCGCAGGTTTGCGGGGCGTGATGCTTCCTGGCGTCCCCGGCACCGCGAACGAGGCAACGCACACCGGCGACTACGACGATCCAATGTGGGGTGACTTTTTCGAGGCTGCGATCGAACTCGACCTACCGTTGTCATTCCACATCCTCACCGGGAAGGCCTATCGCCCACGAGGTCCGAAGCTCAACAGCTTCATGTCGATTATCCGTGGCAACCAGGATCTCATCGGGACCTTTATCTTCGGCGGCGTGTTCGACCGGCACCCCGACCTCAACGTGGTATGTGTCGAAGCCGACGCCGGTTGGGTCCCCCACTACATGTACCGGATGGATCATGCCTATAACCGTCATCGTCATTGGCTGACCTCACCAGAACTTGCCAGGAAGCCGAGCGAGTACTTCAACGAACACATCTATGTCACCTTCCAGGATGACTGGTCGGCATTCCGAATGGCCGAAGCCGGACTCATCCAGCCGGACCGACTGCTGTGGGCCAATGACTATCCCCACAGCGATTCAACTTGGCCGTACAGCCAAGGCATGTTGGCCGAGCAGACTGCAGATCTACCGACCGAGACTCGGGCGAAGATCCTCGGAGGCAACACCGTCGAGCTTTACAAGCTCCATGACTTGTTCCCGACCGCCTGATCGCAAGACCCGAGGTAGCGGTCTGCGGCGCAGCTAACCGATGATCCAGGGCATTGGTTGGCGACCAGCTCGTTCGTCCGCAGCGAATCGATCACGCAATCCCAACGCTGCAGCTCGCAGTGCTCGTTCGGGGTCGATTCCGTGCGTCCGCGCCTGCTCGGTGAGGGCGAGAAGCGTGCGCCCGAGCGTGTCCTCATCGAGTGGTTGTCCAGCGGCCACAACCTCGAGCGGAGTGGCGGCTGAACGAAGCCATTCGGCTGGAGCCGGGACGCCGCTGCGGGCTGCCTTTTTGAGCACTTTGTCCGCGAGCATCAGCGATGGCAGTGCGTCGGGGATGCCGTCCATCACCGAATCGCGCTGTTTCTCGACCATCTTGTTTGCTTCCCAATTGGCGAGAACATCTGCAGAGTCTTTCGCTGTGACGTCGCCGAAGACGTGCGGATGGCGAGAGACCAGCTTGTCGTGCACCGTGCGAGCCACGTCCGCGATGCTGAAGGCGCCAACTTCGGCAGCGAGTTCCGCGTGGAAGAGCACCTGGAACCACAGGTCACCAAGTTCTTCCTCGAGATGTTCGTAGTCAGCCAAGCTCGGGTCATCACCCAGCTCATCGAGTGCCTCGACGACTTCGTATGTTTCTTCGATCAGATACCTGCGCAACGACTGATGCGTTTGTTCCTGATCCCACGGGCAGTCTTGACGCAGTCGGTGCATGAGTTCAACCGTGCGCTGCAGTTCCTGTGCGATCGGTGCGGTTACTTCTGGCAGGTAGAGCGAGGTGAGATGATCCGCTTCAACCACGCGATCCAGATCGGACCACGGCACTTCGAAGATGTGCTCGTCGGG
>CALHCB010000071.1 GCA_937930695.1 uncultured Acidimicrobiales bacterium
GGTAGGGCTCGGATGTTTCGAGGTGACGCAATCGATCGCATTCGTTTCATGCAGCGATGTCAGCAGGCAGGGTTCTCACTCAGCGAGATCCGAGAAATCCTCGACGACTCAGCCGGTGGCTGGCACCAATTGGTTGATTCCAAAATCGCGCAGCTCACCGAACAACGAGACCATCTGGATTCGGTCATTGCCCTATTGGGTGAGGCACGTACCTGCGGGTGCCAAGCTGCCGCGAGATGCTCACTTGTGGCCGCGCCCTGACTCGCAAGAAGTCGGCCGGTGTTCAGCGAAGTGATGCCCGAACGGCTTCTCGTCGGTCCGGGGAGAGCTTCTCGGTCGCTCTTCGAACTGCTGACGCCGGCATGTGCGTTGCGTGTGTCTGGAGAAACGCGATGACCTCGTCGGGATACGCGGTCATGGTCTCTCGCAAGACCCAGCCGACTGCCTTGGAGACCGATTCCCGGCGGTCGGTTGCACAGTTTGCGACGAGATCGAGCACCGGTGTAACGGGCATAAACACTGCGTTCTTGCCGGTGTAGTGAACCAAGCTGACGACCGAAACTCGGCGACGCCATTCGTCGGCTTCGGTGCTCCACGCCAGGAGCTGTGGATACACGAGGTCTCGATGCTGTTCGAGCGCGAACGAGTACAGACGCGCCAGGTCATCGGCATGGGCCCAGTTGTCGATGCGATCGATCCAGTTCTTGGCAGTTCGCCAGAACTCGTCTGCATCACCATCGACGCGGCTCCGATAGAAGTCCAAGGCCGCAAAGAGCACGTCGCCGTTGTTGGTGTTCGTCCAGATGCCATCCCAGACCCCCAGAACATCGATGGAAGAAGCGGTCGTGAAGGAGAACCCTGCCGCCACTCGCCGTCGACGATCAGGCGTTCGCAGGCCGAAGTAGCTGAAGGTTGATCGTCGGTCAGCTCGGACTTGTTCGCCTCGCTCCGCCGACAAACCAGTGGCGACCGCGATGTCGGAGAGAGCCTGGAAGACTTCGTCGTGGGCGTCTGAGATGGGTGCTGGGTTCACGAACCTGGCTCGGGTAGGCGGCCGATGCCAAGGGCGGCTAGTTCGGCTTCGAGGGTCGCCAGGAGTTCCGGGACTTTGTCCTTGACCCACTGGGGTTCGCTGTGGCGGATCATGAGCCAGAACAGCGCCTTCACATCCCAGAAGGTTGCGTCGAGCAAACCTCGTTCGTTGGCGTCTCGCTTGAAATGCCAGTGAACCGAATCCGGATACTTCTTTCGGGAGTAGCCACCGATATGCGAGATGTAGAGCCCTGCTGACTCAGCGGCGCGTTGAACGAGGGACATCATCTGCGGCTTGGTGACACCCTCAGGAACCTCGACGTAGTAGTCATCCGACTTCTTCTCTTTTGCCATGTGGCTACCGCACTCCCTCGGCAGTCCAAAGTCAAGGACGGTGCTGCGACAGGATCTCCTGCCCTGTTCGACTCTTGCATCTGACGTGGCGTGAGGTTCTACGGTCCAACCATGTCGTTCGACGCATCAAGTGGTGAATCGATCAGGATCGGTCAGGTCGCGTCGGCCACGGGGCTGACCATCCGCGCGCTTCACTACTACGAGGAAATCGGACTGCTCGAACCGACGATGCGGAGCGAGGCAGGGCATCGCCTCTACGCCAACGTGGATCTCGAGCGGCTCTACAGGATCGCCTTCCTTCGTCAACTGGGCTTGCCCCTTGAGCGAATTCGTTCCAGCTTGGCGAGCGCGGGCGCCGACTTCGGAACGACTCTGCAACGCCACCTCGCTGCAGTCGAAGAGCGAGTCGCTGCGGAGACTCGTTTGCGATCTCGGCTGCTGACGATGCTTGACACGATGGATGACGACGAGGTCGCACCCCGCGATCTCCTGAAAATCTTGGAGGACATGTCCATGCTGGAACCCACACTCAACCGTCGGATCGCAATCCTCATCTACGCCGACATCGAGGCGGCATTCGAGTACCTCACGCGGGTCTTCGCCCTCGGACCTGGTGACCTCACCCGTGATCCCGATGGGAACGTGGTGCACGGCGCGATCCAAGCAGGTGATGGTGAACTCTGGATGCACCCCGAAGCTCCCGAGTTTGGCCTTGCCACTCCCGCCGCGCTCCAAGGTTCCAGCGCCACGATGGCGATCATGGTGGAGGATGTTGACGCGCACTATCGCCACGCTGTGAGTCACGATGCAACGATTCGATACGAGCCGGTCGACCAGCCGTACGGCTATCGCGAATATGGAGCGGTCGATCTCGCGGGGCATCTCTGGTCATTTATGAAGCCGCTCGACTGATCCATGGCAGGCTGGCGATATGGCGCCTTCGCAACACCTCGATTGGTTCGAGGACAACATTTCTTGGTTCGAGAACCTGTCCCTTGGAGAACTCGATCGGTCCGTGCCGAATTGCCCCGGCTGGAGAGTTCAAGACGTTCTCAATCACCTCTCATTCGGCCTGGGTCTCGCCTACCCGGCCGCTCTGTTGTGCCCTCCGGACACTCCTGATGTTGAGGTGTTTGCCGACGTCGAATGGCCGACCGAACATCCGGACGGTTCGGCCGCGGTGACGACGTTCGGGGAGAACATGAGAGCCTGCCTCGCGGTCTTTCGCGACGCCGACCCGTACATGTCGTGCTGGACATACGGCGGCCCCGGCGTCGCGGGCTTTTGGTTTCGACGCGCTGCGATCGAGACGGCGCTCCATCGAATGGACGTTGAGGACATCATCCCGGAGTCCGGATCGGCGATGCCGGAAGAGCGCGTGGTCGATGCCCTGATCGAGTCCGTGGAGTTTGCGCTGCCATTTGCGGCCCAGATCAGCGGTGCGCCCGACGGCCACCTCACCGTCCGCAGTCCGGAGCTTGTGTCCGACCTCGAGCTCGGGCGAGGCTCCCGGCGTGCCACCGTTCACGGGGCGGGCACGGAGGTTCTGCGGGCGCTGTGGGGTCGATCCAGTAGGCAGGTCACGATCACCGGCGACCAAGCGCTCGCTGCTGATTGGTTGGCCCGAGTCGAGTTGGCGTTTGCCAACCGGTAGACGGTGCCATCGTCTCAAGCTCACGCAGTTCCTGACCGAAGACTCCTATAGGGGTCTGCGTCGTGTGACGAGACCGTCGAACGACGGAGGGTTGTTGTGGGTCTGTTCAGTCGCAAGATCAAGAATCCGATCGTGGGAACCGCACAAATTGTTCGGTGTTCCCAGCCGGGTAACTACCGAGCCATTCGGGCTCGCTGCGATTTGTTTCTCGTGATCGAGGGACCTGGTGTTGAGCCATTCTCTCATGAGATGCACCGCCAGCTTGAGGTCGTTTGTTGGCCGTCGCCTGGCATGACCCTTCCGTGTCGAATCGATCCCAAAAACCTTTCGAGGGTAGAGATCGACTTCGACACACTTCCGAACTGGCGTGAACAGGCGCGGGCTGAAGCGGAACAATTGGCAAACCAGCGAGCTCTCAATGATGCAAGGACACCGCAGTTGGTGAGCCACGGATCGGTCACCGTGGTTGGTGCGGGAAGCTCTGAAGAAGCCGCCGACGCGATCCGTCGAGCCGAGCTTGCGACAGGCATGGACCTTGACCGCAACGGCAGAGTCGGCTGAGGTAGTCCGTTCGACAATCGGATGATGACAACGGGGCAGAAGCAAGAGGTGGGGCATCAGGAATCTCCTGGCGGAACGTTTCGCGATCTCATGTCCAATCGCTTCTCGCTGGTCTGGACCGCTCCTGTCTAACCGGCGACGTTCGAAGCTACGTCAGGCGTTCTTTGCGAAATCGGATGAGGTGATCGGTGATCTTGAACCCGACCGACTCGTACGCCGCAATCGCCGCATGGTTATCGAAGTCGGTTCGTACAACCGCAAGACGCATTCCATTGTCGTGCATCTCCGCCAGGCCTCGGGTGAGAACGATCTTGCTCAGCCCCTTCCGTTGGGCCGACTTGCGGGTGCCGACGGGCTCGAACTCTCCGATGAGATTCGTGCGGTCAAAGAACGGATCGGCAAACGCGAGAATCGTTCCCGCGTCGTCGATGGCGACAACGCTTGAGTTGTTGCCCGTCCCGCCGTAGCGGAGTTGATGGGGGAGCGAACGAGAGATCCAGGCCGCTGCTGCTGCAGTTGGTTCGGCCGCGCTGAAGGCATCGATCTGAGCCATGGCTCGCTCGTGGACCATCCCAGGATTTGCAGGGTCGAGCAGACGGAGGCCTACTCCCTCCGGGCAGGGCAACCGCTCGATGTGATCCCCGAGTGGCCTGGTCATGTAGACCTCAGCAATATCGCTTCGCCGGTACCCATACCGCTCGAGGTGCTGGATCTCGTCGGTTTTGCTCTCGTATCGAACGGTCTGCCAAGAAGTGCGATCGGTGAGGAGGGCGAGGGCTGAATCGGCCTGCGTGAGAATCTGCTCGGTGACCTCCTCGGTCCGATATGCGGGCTTCGCGAGATGAAACCACTCGCCGGTTCCGAGCGAGATTCTTGACACCGCTTGGACCGTTTCGCTTTCGTCTCGCCACAGCTGCACGACCGGGGCGTGGTTCATGAATTCAAACATGTTGACGTACGCAGATTCGAGCGATGTTCCGAAACTCCAAAGTGTGTCGCCGTCGAATTGCTGGTCGGGCAAGAAGAAGGTGTGAAGATCCTCGACGTCGGGGTCTCCCTTGAAAGGTGTCGCTCGAAGTTGTGGAGTCACGGGGCGACACTAGCGATTCGTCCGACAGCGCTCGGCTGAATTGCTGCTCGTGACGGCTTGACTCGATGCAGCCGACTTGTTGGGGGACGGGCGAATTGAGAACCTGGCGTCTGCCAGTCGTCTTCGCAACAGAAACGAGCTCCGATGGACACGGTCATCTACGAGATCCGCGACAAGGTCGCGTTCATTACGATCAACCGGCCTCAGGCATACAACGCCTGCGACCAGCCGACCTATGACCGATTGGCTGAGGTGTGGCGCGACTTCGCTGACAACGACGATGCGTGGGTTGCCATCCTGACTGGCGCCGGTGAGAAGGCGTTCTGTGCCGGCAGCGACATCAAGCTCAATTTCAACACCCAACCCGAGCCAGGCGATGCCTTCAACGCCGACAATCGTGGCGACTTGATGCGGGGCTTGAACATCTGGAAGCCGATCATCGCTGCGGTCAACGGCCACTGCAACGGCGGCGGCTTCGAGATGGCGCTCGGTTGCGATATCCGAGTCGCGTCTGAGAATGCCCAATTCGGTCTCGGTGAGGTGCTCCTCGGTTTGTTGCCAGGTGGCGGCGGCACTCAACGGCTGCCGAGAGCCATTCCGCTTGGTGATGCCCTGTGGATGCTCTACACCGGTGAGCGCATTGATGCCGCCGAGGCACACCGATTGGGGCTGGTGAATCGGGTCGTGCCTCAAGCCGAGCTGATGGCCACCGCAGAGGCCATGGCTCGCAAAATCCTCGAAGCTGGACCCCTGGCTGTGCGCGCCATCAAGCAAGCAGCACTCAAAGGATTGAGCATGCCGCTCGACGACGGGCTGCAGCTCGAGTCAAACCTCTTCCGTCTTTTGCAGATGACTGAGGACAGCTCGGAAGGCACCAGCGCCTTCGCAGAGAAGCGAGCTCCGGAGTGGAAGGCCCGCTAACTGTTGGCGCTACGCCATGTGTCGACAGATTGTGGCTCTATGCCCTTGCCGCGTAGGTCAAGAGCGCAGGCAGCACGACGATCGTTGCGAGCCAGCTCAGGCCCACGATGGAAGCCAGCAGGGCGCCAACAACGACGTAGGGAACGAGCGATGAAAGCAACAACGGGGAGAACCCGACTGCAATGACGACGGCGTTTCGGGTCATTGCTCTCGCTGGTTCACCGTAGAACGCTTCGAGTGCTGCACTCGTGGAGCCGAGTCTGTCGCTCAGGGTTCGGAAGCGCTCGACGAAGTGGATGGCGAAGTCGACGCCGATGCCAAGGGTCATAGTCGACAGCACTGCGACCGGCATGTCCATGTCCCTCCCGAGCGCAGCGAGAGCGCCATAGACAACGACGACAGTGGCCAAGACCGGAACCATTGCCAGCACTGCCCAACGCACCGAGCGAAAGAGTGCCGCCAGAAGAACGAAGATCACGATCAGCGTCGTCACGAACCCAAGCAGCATTCCCGACACCATGTCCTGTTGCCATGTCAGGTTGAGGTACGCCTCTCCTGCCCACTCGACCGAAGTTCCAGGAAGTGGAACCGCAGCCAGCTGATCTTCGGCAACGGTGACGATGTCGGCCATTGCCGAATTGTCACCACTACGGAGCTGAAGGCGAATGTTGACGCGGTCGTCGGAGCGAAGCAGCGGATGGTCTCCATCGACATAGCTCTGAACGGCTCCGACCTCGGGGTGTGCTTCGAGCTCGTCGACGAGGGCAGCCACCGCCGCCCGGGTCTCATCAGAATCAAGGGATCCCGATTCGGTTTCGGTGGCGATCAGCGATGCGGTGAAGGTCCCGGGAAGCGCATCGCCGAGGCGGTCGGACGCCACGCGGATCTCGTGATCGGAGCGGAACCACCGCACGGGGTTGTCGTCGATTGTGGTGCTCGCAAGCCCGGGTGCGGCCAGTGCGAGAAGCAGGATTGAACCGATGAGGATTAGGCCACTGCGACGAGCCACGCCCTGACCAAACCGGTCAAGGCGCCCAGCTTTCTCGATGTCGACAGTGCTCGTGCGGCTGAGCCGGTGCTCGGCAACGGTCACCATGAAGGCGGGCAGGAAGGTCATCGTCAGCAACCAGGCCAGAACGACGCCGAACGCAACAAAGAGACCGAACACTCGAACTGGCGGGATCGGTACCAAGGCCAAGGCACCGAACCCCACTGCGGTCGTCAAGGTCGTATATCCGATCGGTCGACTGAGATCGGTGAGCGTTGCCTCGATCAATTCGTGTCGGTCGCCTCCGCGATATCGGTCGAAGAAATCGCTCAGCACATGCACGCTGTCGAGGATCGCAATCGGCATCAAGAAGATCGGGATCATCGAGCTCATGATGTGCAGGCTGTTGCCTGCCCCGACGAGCAATCCCATGGTGATGATGACGGTGGCCATGGCCAGCAACATGGCGGGGACCACGAGGAGGAGCCGACGAAAGAACAGCATCATCAACACGAACACCAACAGCCCGGCGAGAGGCGCGAAGACGGCCATCTGCACGAACATCTGTTGCCCGAAGGCATCTTCGGCGAGGGGGAGACCGCCAACCTCCACGGTGGTGCCAGCCAACCCTGGTTGTGCAGCAATGAGGGTTTCGGCCGTTTCAGCGACGTCGACCGCAACGCTCTTGTCGGTGATGCCGAGGAACAGGGCAGCACCTGGTTCATCAGCGAACAGCACGTTGCCTCGCAGGAGCTGGTCGCTCTTGACCTGATCCGCGAGCGCTGCAATCCCCGCTTCGTCTGTCGGGGAGGTGTCGAGGATCGAACGGAGGCTGACACTCGACTCGGCGACGACATCGGGACGCGCGACCAGCTCATCGTGAACTGTTGCGAGCGCGTCGATGCCTTCGACGGTGAGCACATCGCCGAAGATCCCAACGACGATCATCGGTCCTGCGCCGAACGTGTCCTTCAGTTCTGCGTTGCGAACGCGCACGGCGTGGTCGGCCGGAAGCATGTTCTCAGGGTCGGTGTCGACGTTCAGACGGACGAAGCCGACGGCGGAGAGCAGCGTGGCCGCAAGGACGAGACCCAACACGACCCTGGGTCGCTGAAGCGAGAAGACGACGAGCTGGCGACTGAGTCTCATCAGCTGAGTTTCAAGAAGAGTTGTTCGAGCTCATCGGAGGTCATGGGGCTATCGGGCTCGTTGATGCAGTGGTTCATGCCGGCGGCAATCAGTCGGTAGCCGACTTTGTCGAGCGCCGCAGATGCTGCCGCCACCTGATGGATCACGTCCTTGCAGCCGGCACCTTCGCTGATGATGCGCCGGAGGCCTCGGACCTGACCTTCGAGACGGGCAAGCCGTTTGTCGATGTCGTCGAGCACTGGCTCAGGAAGTCGAGAAGCGCTGAGCTGTTCCGTGGATACCATAGGGGGTACCGTATCAAGACAATCGAATTGTCCCCCTCGTCAACCGCTCCGTGCAGAGTTGGCGAGTGGCACCGAAGGCGGACCAGTTCGTCATTCGGCGGCCAAGAGGGCGCGGTTGTAGGCTCCCGCCTCATGAAAATCGGGTTGTTTCTCGGGGCCTTTTATCCGACCGTCACGCCGGCATTTCTCGCGAAGGCGGCCGTCGCTGCTGAAGAACGCGGTTTCCATTCACTGTGGGTCGGCGAACACGTCGTGCTGTTTGACGAGCACGCCAAGGCCTATCCCTACGCCGATTCGGGCGAGTTCCCAGTGAATGGCGAGGCAGGTATGGCCGAGCCGTTCACCACGCTGGCGTGGCTCGCGGGGATGACCTCGACGATTCGACTTGGTACCGGAGTGATCCTGGTTCCTCAGCGCAACCCGCTCTACACCGCCAAGGAGGTAGCGAACGTCGATTGGCTTTCCGGTGGACGGTTCGACTTCGGCATTGGGGTGGGCTGGCAACGCGAGGAGTTCGAGGCACTTCAGGTTCCGTGGGAGCGCCGAGGCGCTCGCTGCGACGAGTACATCGAATTGATGCGCCGCATCTGGATCGATTCGGAGTCCGCCCATAGCGGAGAGTTCTGGCAGCTCGAGCCCAGTCGTGCGTTTCCCAAGCCAGTGCAGAGCCCACATCCGCCGATTCACGTTGGTGGGGAGAGCGATGTCGCTATTCGTCGCGTCGTTCGGCTCAGGGCGGACTGGCTCCCGTTCAATGTCAGCCCGGAGAAGCTGGCGGAGCGCAGAGCGAAGCTTGCCGAGGCGCTCGAGGCTGATGCGGCAGAGTCCGGTTCAGCACGAAGCATCGACGACGTGCACATCACCGCCAGTCCCAATCGCGACTTCGCCCGGCCCGACTCCGCCGCTGCGTTCGCCGAGGCAGGTGCCGATCAGCTCTTGGTGCACCTACGGCGCGCCATCTCCGTCGACACACTCGAGAGCGCGCTCGACGAGTTGGCGAACGAGTACGGGATCGCCTGATCGACCTTCAAGTCTGAGCGGGACTGATTGACCGCGATCATCGGAGTGCACTACGACGGTCTGGGTGAACGGGGATCGCGAGACGAACACTGGTTGGCATACGAGGGCACGAGCGCTGACTCCGGCAGGCGTGCACTCGAACGCTCGAATCAACGGAGCCGGAACGGTGTTCGCTCGCGGCGAAGGGCCGTGGTTGTTCGACGTCGAGGGCAATCGCTACGTGGACTACATGTTGGGTCGTGGGCCAGCCGTCCTCGGCCATACTCCGACGGCCGTAAACGAAGCCGTAGTCGAGGCAGTTGCACGGGGTCTGACGCTCGGTCAGGCGACGCCGTTGGAAGTCGATGCGGCCGACGCCGCGCTTTCGGTCATTCCTTGGGCCGATCAGATCCGGTTCGTCAGCAGTGGAACCGAAGCCGTTCAGGCCGCCTTTCGCCTTGCCCGCGCCGCCACGGGACGCCGTTTGATCGTGCAGTTCGAGGGTCTCTACCACGGCTGGGTCGATGGTGTCTCCCTCGTTCCAGGTGACGATCCGCGGTCGGCCAAGTCGGCCACGGCCGGCCAGGCGTCCGACAGCGGATCCCAGACGGTGCTCCTTCCATGGAACGACGCGACCGCGATCGATGCCGCGTTCGCCGAATGGGGCGACGACATCGCTGCGGTGATCACCGAGCCCATCAACATTTTCGGCGGCGTGTCGCCGGCGCCCGGATTCCTGGAGCACCTGCGTGCTCTCACTACACAGCACGGCGCCGTGCTGATCTTCGACGAGGTCGTCACCGGCTTTCGGCTGCAGCCCGGCTCGGCAGCCTCGATCGTTGGGATCACGCCCGATCTTGGAACGTTCGCCAAAGGACTCGGCTCCGGGTGGGCGGTCGCGGCCGTTGCGGGAACGACCGAGTTGTTCGACGGCGTGGCAACGGATCGGGTGCGGCTTTCGGGCACCTACAACGGAAACGCTGCGGCGATGGCTGCGGTGATTGCAACGGTTGCGGCGACGAGCGACGGCACGGTGCACCGCGGGTTGAACGAGTGGGGTGCTGCCCTACGAGGTGCGTTGGTCGACGCGGCCGCAGGCTGCGGGGTGTCCTTCGCAACGGAGGGTCACCCGAGTGCGTTCTGGTCGGTCTTTCCCGATCTCGACGCAGCCGAGTCTGTCGCCCGGGGTGAAGAACTCGGCCGCCTTCTGTGGGACGAACGGGTGATCACCTACCACCGCACATGGCTGCCCTCCGCTGCGCATGATGACGACGCGCTGACGTTCACGCTCGAAGCCTTCACCCGAGCCCTGAGAAATCTCTGATCTCGGCACCCGGCCCGAAGGCTTGGTTCCATTTGATGACACGTTCGGCGTCTCGAGACTCATAGCTGTCGATTGCCTCACGGAGCGAAGGATCGAATGTTCCCTCGGCATCGCCTGCAATTGCTGTGAGGCGCATGGTGAACCCTTCGCAATCGGTACTGCATTGCTCAATCACCACCCCGAGCGGCGCACGGCAGCCAGAGTCCGGTGCACCCAATTCGCTCAAAGTGTTGCCAAAACCACAATGAGTAGTGCGCGAGGGGGGACTTGAACCCCCACGTCCGTTAAGACACAGGAACCTGAATCCTGCGTGTCTGCCAATTCCACCACTCGCGCAAGTGGATGGATAAGCCTAGCGCTCCCAACACCGTTCAGGCCACGAGTATCTTGACCTGATGGTCCTACGTAGTTTGGAACAACGGCTCGAGCGCCTTGTCGAAGGAATGTTCGCTCGCGCCTTCCGAACCGGACTGCAGCCCGTTGAGGTTGGTCGCCGGCTGATCCGCGAGCTCGACACCAATCGCAGCCTCGATGTGAGCGGACGATCCATCGGGCCAAACCGATTCACGGTGAAGCTGGCGTCGGAAGACTTCACCAAGTTCTCAGCGATCCGCGAATCGCTGATTGGCGAGCTGAGTACGAGCGTTCGCGAGCATGCGCAGTCCGAACGCCTCCTTTTTCTCGGGCGAGTTGTCGTCGAGTTGGTAGAGGATGCTCAACTGACGGTCGGCATGTTTCGTGTCCACAGTTCCTTCGACGAAACCACCGCAGCTGCCGCACCTCCGGCCTACCTTGAGCTGCCCGAGGGGCAACGAGTCGAGCTCGGGACTCGGATTGCCACGATTGGCAGGTTGCCAGAATCTGATGTGGTGTTGGCCGACCCGAATGCGTCTCGACACCACGCAGAACTTCATCCCGACGGCGACACATACCTGTTGGTCGATCTCGGGTCGACCAACGGAAGCAAGATCAATGGCGAACGTGCGAATCGTCGGCTCCTTGCTGATGGCGATGAGTTGACGTTTGGGATCCTGACTCTGGTGTTCCACCAACTGTGAGTGGTCCGCTGCCCGTGTTCGTTGCCCAGAGGAGATCCTGGGATTCTCACGTCAGTACCTCGCGGACTCTGTACTGTGTCGGGCGCTGTGCCTGACGCCCTCCTCACTCTGCTTCGGTGGTGCCTCCTCGCCCTGATCTATCTCTTCTTCTTTCGCGTCCTCCAGGCGACGTGGCACGGAGCTCTTGCGCCCGCAAAAGGAAGCATTCGCGGCGGTGCCAACGCGCGCTTGGCGCGCCAAGCGAAACCCGTCGCTGCACCGAGCGCGCCGCAATCAGCCGCTGCACCCTCCAGACTGGTAGTTGTGGAGCCCGCAGATCAGGCTGGAACCGTCCATGTAGTGAACGGCGAACTCACGATTGGACGCGCCGCCGGGTGCCAGATCACCCTCGACGACACCTACATCTCCCAGCTGCACGCGCGCCTGTCGAGTGGCGAGAGCGGCCTCGTGGTGGAAGACCTCGGATCCACCAACGGCACCTATCTGAACCGGCAGCGGGTCACCGCCCCGGTTGTGGTCGGCCAGGGCGATCGCATCCAAGTCGGTAGCACGGTGATGGAGCTCCAATGATCCACTACGACGGGGCAGCCGCATCACACGTTGGCCAGATTCGCAAGATCAACCAGGACCGTGTGCTGTTGTCGGGTTCGATCGCTGCAGTCGCCGACGGAATGGGTGGTCACGCGGGTGGTGAGAAGGCAGCGGCACTTGCCATCGGTGAGCTCAGTGGCATCCGCGGCACGATCTCGGCAGACCGCTTTCACAAAGTGATTGAGGCAGCCAACAAACGGATCTACGACATGTCCTCGGACCCGTCGCTGCGCGGCATGGGCACCACGATTGTGGCTGCGGTTGTCGACGCCGAAGAGTCGGTGCTCAACATCGTCAACGTCGGAGACAGCCGGGCGTATCGTCTGCGCGACGGAGCGCTCGAACAGCTCACGATCGATCATTCTCTCGTAGAAGACCTGGTTCGTGAGGGTCGGCTCACCCCTGAAGAGGCCCTCACCCACCCACAGCGCAACATCGTGACTCGAGCACTCGGGATCAACGCAGTCATTGAGATCGACATGTTCGTTGTCGACGCCGCGATTGGCGATCGATTCATTCTCTGTAGTGACGGCCTGTTCAACGAGGTCGACGATGACAGCATCATCGAAATTCTCCTGCGAGCGACCTCAAGCGATGGTGCGGCGAATGAACTGGTCGACACCGCCGTGGCTCGGGGCGGGCGCGACAACGTCACGGTCGTGATTGTTGACATCTTGGATCCTGCCGATGAGACGTCGGTGTTTGAAGCGGTGGTCGGCGAAATTGGCCAGCCCACACCAGCCGAAGAGCCGATCGATCAATCCGGTTCGATCAACACCGCGTCACTCGCTGACGTCGAGGGTGGCCCTGAGGTGCACTTCGCTGAACCGATTACCGACGAAGTCGAACCGGTTCTGGCCCCTCACGAAGAAGACACGGTCCCCGCCGAAGAAGCGCCACGCAAACGCCGCTGGTTGCCGTTTCGCACATCAGTGATTCTCACCCTCACGGTGCTCGGAGTCGTTGGCTTCGGAATAGGCGGGTCGGCGTGGTACGCCCGCTCGGCCTACTTCGCAGACGATGTTGACGGCGACGTGGTGATTCTTCGGGGCCGACCGGGCGGGGTCTTGTGGTTTGAGCCCGTCACCGTCGAAAACACACAGCTTTCAGTCAGTGCCCTCGATGGTGCATCGCAGGAGCTCCTGCGGAACCGGACGCAGTGGCAGTCGCTCGATGACGCTCGTCAGTTTGTCAGCAACCTCGAAACGGCTCCGAGTGGGAGCGGCGCCAGCGACGGCGGCTGACCGGTGCGCCCCCGCACCGTCGAGCTCGGACTGCTCGTACTCGCGTCACTGATCACGGTTGCGGCCTACGGGCTCACGAGCCTGGGTCGTGCCGCTTCACTCCCGGCCAACATCGTGCCGTTCCTTGGCATTGTCGTCGGCTTGCTTTTTTCCGCCCACGTGGTTGTTCGTCGCTGGGCATCTGCTGCGGACGGCTTGCTGCTTCCACTGGCTGCCCTGCTCAACGGGCTCGGCTACGTCGTGATCGCTCGGCTCAATCCCGATCTGGCTGACAGCCAGTCGGCCTGGACGTTCATTGGTCTCGCCGCTTTTGCCTCCTTCTTGATCTTCGTCCCCGATGTGCGCCCGCTCGAGCGGTATCGCTACACGCTCGCCCTGGTCGGCGTCATCTTGCTGTTGCTTCCACTGATTCCTGGGCTCGGTGTGAATATCAACGGTGCCCGAATCTGGTTGCGAGTTGGGCCTTTCAGTATCCAGCCCGGCGAGTTCGCCAAGATCGTGCTGTCGATGTTTCTCGCTGGCTACCTCGTCGAAAAGCGCGAGGTGCTCACCACCGCGACGCGTCGCCTTGGCCCATTGAACATCCCAGATCTCAAACACTTCGGTCCGCTCACTCTGGCCTGGGGAATCGCCCTGATCGTCATGGTGGCTGAGAAAGACCTGGGCTCATCGCTGCTGTTCTTCACGCTCTTTATCGTGATGATCTACATCGCAACTGGGCGCACGGCGTACGTGGTGCTCGGGCTCACCCTCTTCTCAGGCGGCGCCTACGTCGCTCACGAAATGTTCGCCCACGTGCGCCAGCGCGTCGACATTTGGATCAACCCGTTTGAAGATCCGAAAGGCTCGGGGTTTCAGATCGTCGAAGCAGCGTTCGCGCTTGCCGACGGGGGAGTGACCGGCACCGGTCTTGGTTTGGGAACTCCGGGCAAAATTCCGTTTGCCGCCACCGACATGATTTTCGCGGCGGTGGGAGAGGAGCTCGGCCTCCTCGGCGCCACGGCGGTGCTGGCCTCGTTCCTGCTCTTTGTTGGCGCTGGATTCCGAGTGGCAACCCAAGCCAAGAGCTCGTTTGAAAAGTTGCTCGCATCCGGACTCACTGCGCTGCTTGGGTTCCAGGCCTTCGTGATCATCGGTGGCGTCCTTCGAGTGATGCCGCTCACGGGCGTGACGCTTCCTTTCGTTTCCTACGGTGGGTCCTCGCTCATTTCGAACTACATCGCCTTGGCGGTCCTCGTCCGGATTTCCGATCGGGCCAATACGCCCGATGTGTTTCCGTCTCCTAGCCGTGCGGGCGAACCAGATCGGGCGATCGCATGATTGATCGCCACATGCGTCACGTGCTCGTTGTGCTTCTTGGCTGCTTTTTGTTGCTGTTCATTCAGCTCAATCGAATCCAAGTCGTGGATGCCGAATCACTGCGCCAGCACCCGGCGAACACTCGGACGGTGCAGCGAGATTTCTCTCGGCCACGGGGCTTGATCTCGACGGCCGATGGCGTTGTTGTGGCCCGTTCGGTGCCAACGAGTGGCCCGTTCGAGCTGCTGCGTGAGTATCCCGAAGGCGACCTCTACAGCCATGTCGCCGGCTACCTGTCGTTCAACATTGGGGCTGACGGTGTTGAGCGAAGCTACAACGACGAGCTGGTTGGACGAACCGCAGCGCTTCAACTCGGAGGACTCGCTGGAATTCTGGGAACCGAGGAGTCGACCGGTCAGGTTGTTCTCACGCTTCGCCACGATCTTCAGGTGGCAGCTCGCGATGCCCTGGGCGACGTTCGTGGCTCCGTCGTGCTTCTCGACCCACGGTCAGGCGACGTGCTCGCCATGTGGAGCAATCCGGGCTTTGATCCGAATCGTCTCTCGAGCCACGACGGTCAGTCGGTGAACGCGGCCTTCACCGAACTCGTCAATGCTGATGGCAACCCGCTCCGAGGCAATGCCTTTCGCGACATCTACTTCCCCGGATCCACATTCAAGGTGGTGACCGGAGCGGCAGCTATCGAGAACGGGATCGTGGGCCTGAACTCACCCGTGTTCGAAGTGCAGAGCGAATACACCCCGCCCCTAACCTCTCGTCCAATCGCCAACTTCGGAGGAAGCTCGTGCGGCGGCCCGCTGATCGATTTGCTCCGCCAATCGTGCAATACCGGCTTCGCGTTGCTTGGGGCCGAGCTTGTCGGGCCCGACCGTCTGATCAGGCAGGCACAGAGCTTTGGCTTCAACACTGTCCCGCCTCTGGATATCCCCGGTGCGGTCGCCAGTCGTTTCCCAACTGACTACGGCACTGAGCAGCGTCCGCCCTCGGTTGAGATTCCTGCGGGCGTCTTCGAAGACTCACCAGGTTTGGCCCAAGCCTCGATCGGCCAGAACGATGTGTCAGCGACACCACTCCAAATGGCTCTTGTTGCGGCTGCGGTCGCGAACGACGGTGAGATCTTTGCCCCCAGGGTTGTTGGCGAAATCAAGAACAGCCAGGGCGAGACCGTCGACACTCCGAATCCGAGAATCTGGCAGCAGGCCATTTCAACGGCCACAGCGGGTGAGATGCGGACCGCGATGATTGCTGTGGTCGAAGAGGGCTCGGGTGTCCGGGCCCAAGTCCCCGGCATCGAGGTCGGTGGGAAAACGGGCACGGCGCAGCTCGGTACCGACCCGCCGCAGTCTCACGCGTGGTTCATCGCATTTGCTGGTCAGCCGGGTCTCGAGTCCGAGCTTGTCGTCGCCGTTTTGGTCGAGGCAACCGAGGAAGATCCGGATCAGACGGGCGGCCGAATCGCCGCCCCGATCGCTCAGAGCCTCATCCAGCAGTATTTCAACGGCTGAAAATCCGCTGAATTGGTGGGCAGCATTCCCTAGCTGGCCTCGTTGACCGCCAACTAGCCGCTTGGTGTCACTAACCTCTGTCTGCTGTGTCCGATGCCCCTCCCTCACGCCCGGTCCTCAATGGCCGTTATGAGCTTCACCGCCGTTTGGCGCGTGGAGGTATGGCCGACGTTTTCCTCGCCCGCGATCAGCTGCTCGATCGTCCCGTTGCCATCAAGGTTCTGTTTCCGCAGTTCGCCGCCGATCCGACGTTCGTCGAACGCTTCCGCCGTGAGGCCCAAGCTGCCGCCAATCTGAACCATCCAAGCATCGTGGCGGTCTATGACTGGGGCCAGCACGACAACACGTACTTCATCGTCATGGAGTATGTCGAAGGTCGCAGCTTGGCCGAAGTGATCCGCAGCGAGGGAACCCTGCACCCTGACCGGGCCGCGGAGATCGCGACCGACGTCGCTGCTGGTCTTGGGTTCGCCCACCGCAATGGCACCGTGCACCGGGACGTGAAGCCCGGCAACATCTTGATCACGCCCGCTGGTCAGGTGAAGGTCACCGATTTCGGGATCGCACGCGCCTTCGGCTCAGGCGACGAACTCACCCAGACTGGTTCGGTCATGGGGACGGCGACCTACTTCTCGCCAGAGCAGGCCCAGGGCAAGAACGTCGATCCTCGAAGCGATCTGTATTCGCTCGGTGTCGTGCTCTTCGAAATGGTGACGGGTTCCCCGCCCTTCACTGGCGACTCACCAGTCGCCATTGCCTACAAGCACGTGCAAGAAGCTCCGCCGCGGCCCACGTCAATCAACCCCGCGGTGCCCAAGAGCCTCGAAATCGTAATCGCCCAGCTCTTGGCGAAGAATCAAGACCAGCGTTACCCATCGGCCGAAGAGGTGCGAGCTGACTTGCGCCGCTTCCGCGAGGGTCAGCCCCTTGCTGGATTCGGGGGAGGGCAGGCGCCGGCGGCATCTGCCGCGGTCGAGATCCCGGCAGCAGCTGCTGGGGCTGCTGCTGCGCCGGTTGTGACGAACACTGCAGACACAGGCGGGAACCGGGCCGTTATTGACACGACTCGTGCGATGCCGGCCGCTGCTGCTGCCCAGCAAGAGGTTCCAGCCGAGGAGTATTACGAGCCGCCGCGCCGCAATGGTGTGTTCCTCGCGGTGCTCGCCTTGCTGCTCATCGCTCTTGCCGCACTGATTCTCTACATCGCTGACGTCTTTGGCGGCTCAGCTGAAGATGCCATCGAGCCGGGTGTGACCGTGGCGTCGGTGCCTCAGGTCGTTGGGTTCTCCCAGGAGGACGCAGAGCGCCTGCTCACCGAAGCAAACCTCGCGTTCAACGCGATCTTCGAAGAGAATCCCGATACCGAACCAAACATCGTCTTTGATCAGGATCCGCCCCGTGATCAAGAAGTCCCCGAGGGGACTGTCGTGACGATCAAGGTGACGAAGGCTGCCGACACTGTGCTGCTCGACAACGTCACGGGTCGCAGCGAAGCAGAGGCCACTCAGCTCCTTCGCGATGCTGGCCTTCGAGTCGACATCATTCGCGAAGCCAGTGATGAGTTCGATGAGGGCACGGTCTTCGACATGTCACCCCAGCCCAATCAGCAAGTGAACAAAGACGTGCTCGTCACGCTCACGGTGTCCGCCGGGCGCTCGGAGATCGAGATCCCCGACATTCGTGGACTCACCAGCGGAGAGGCGAGCAACGCGCTGGGTCTCGCCGGCTTACCAAGCCCCGACATCGTGCTCGAGCCATCATCCGAAGTTGAAAACGGCTTCGTCATTCGTACTGATCCACCGGTCAACACCTCGGTCGCCAAGGATCGTCGGATCCTTATGTACGTTTCGAATGGTCCGGAGACTGCGCTTGTGCCCCCACTCGTCGGGCTGACGCAGGCCGCAGCTGAGCAGGCCATTCTCAATCGAGAGTTCGTGATAGCGATCGAATTCGTCGACGTGCTTCCTGATGCCCCCGAAGCAGGCAAGGTCATTAGTCAGGACCCGGCGGCCAACGAGGGCCTTGAGGTTGGATCCGAAGTGAAGATCACGGTTGGCCGTCCGATCGATGCTCCGACGACAACACCGACGACCGCTCCGACAACGACGGAGACCACTGAAGAGACCACAACGTCGACGACTGGGCCAACGTCGACCCCGACGTCAGATCCTTAGGTCGCTAGTTCGCCGAGCAGCGGTTGAGAAAGTTGGCCAGCAGATCGTGGCCAGACATCGTGAGGACGGATTCGGGGTGGAACTGCACCCCTTCGACGTCGAGCTCACGGTGACGCATCCCCATGATCAGCCCGTCTTTGCTTTCGGCCGTGATCTCGAGGACGTCAGGAAGGCTGTCTCGGTCGACGATGAGCGAGTGATAGCGAGTTGCTTCGAGTGGGTTCGGAAGGCCCTCGAAGACCCCGATGCCTTGGTGGTCCATCACGCTGGTCTTGCCGTGCATCAGCTCGGGGGCCCGTATGACCTTTCCTCCGTACAACTGCCCCATGCACTGATGGCCAAGGCACACGCCGAAGACGGGAACTGATCCGGCGAACGTCTCGATCGCAGCCATGGACAACCCCGCGTCATCCGGAGTCCCTGGGCCTGGTGAGATGAGCACACCATCGGGTTCGAGGGCCTGAAGCTCTTGGAGGGTCATGTCGTCGTGTCGGACAACGACGGGGTCTGCACCGAGCTCGCCAAGGTACTGAACGAGGATGTACACGAATGAGTCGTAGTTGTCGACAACCAAAATGCGCGGAGCCACAAACCGGACTGTAGGCCCCCAACGTGTCGACCAGACCCGAGTTTGTGGCCGAAGGGCAGTAGTCTCTCGGCAATGGTTCGACAGGACAAGAACAAGAGCCGCATCACGGCCAAGGGAACCCGCCCGACGGAGTCGACGGTTTCGGACGTCTCACCCCGGACGGCGACCCCAGTTGACGTCAAGGGCCCGTCTCCGGTCTGGGTTCCGATCCTGACGCTCGGTCTACTTGGCCTGGGCTTCCTGATCATCATGTTCAACTACCTCGACATTCTCCTTCCGGGAACGCCGTCGAACTGGTACCTGTTGGGCGGACTCGGCGTCGTGCTCGGCGGAATCATCGGACTCACGCAGTACCGCTGAGGATCTCATGCCGCTCACTTCTTCGAGAAGATGACGGACTGGTTACAGAACACAATGTTGTCCCCATGCTGTGGACAACTCGTTGTGGACTGGGGTGTGCACAACCCCGACATTGCCCGCTCAACAGTTTGTGGATCTCCTGGGGATAGGACCAGGTGGATCAACAATCATGTTGAGGAGGAAACCGTCAAATTTCCTCGAGATTCGTCGTGAGCTCCATTTCGTCACTGCAATGACGTGGCGGCGACGGGACTTGATCGTTGGCCAGTGTCATACGAAGCTCGGCGCCACATGTCGGGCACCGATATGTGAGCTTGACCTTTCGCAACTCACCCGGCGGTGGCGGCTCAGGGACGGGTCTGGCGAATGAGCCGATGACGGCCATCCCCAGCACAAGGATGGCGTAGGCGAACACCAGCGCAATGATCACCCGGACGAATCCGTAACGAGGGATCAGCAAGAGGCCTGCGCCAAGAATGAGCCAGCGCAGAACGTTTTTGCGGCGACTTTGGATCTTGGCATCGCGGAGGTGAGCGGCGGACACCATGGGTGTGTCGTCGTCGTCAATGGACTCTGGGAAGTCTGTCGTTGGCTCGAAATCGCTCACGTCCTCACAGTGTAGGGCTGCTGGTGATTTCTTTTCTGGAGTGTGAATGGCTTCACAGAGGAGGGTGAGCCCACGCATCAGGGTGGACACATCAACCAAATCGGTTGCCCCGCTCACGAAAGACGCCACACCATGTCCATCGAACTCACCTCCGCATCACCCGTTCGCCGCCGCACTCGAATCATCAAGTCAGCGACCCTCCTCGCCGCTGCCGCTGTCCTGTTCAGCGCTTGTGGAACCACCCAGGCAGCCCCACCGGTCGAAACCGTTCCGTCCACCATCATTACTGCTGCCCCGAGCGACGCACCCGACACCACGATCGAGGCACCCAAGGCACCCAAGGCACCCGAGGCGCCGGAAGCCCCGCAGGAGCCGGAACAAAAAGTTGCTACTCCGACACCAGTCGCGCCAACAGTCCCGACTGCTGCAGTGTGTGACGACGTGGCCTCGCCCTTCGGTCAGGACTACAACGTGGTTGGTATCAAGGCCAATGACCCTGACGGTGGTCTCGTCGTTCGCACCGCGGCTGGCTCATCGAACTCGCCGATCTCCGTACTTGTTCAGGGCACAACGGTTTCAACGTCGGCCAACTACGACGACTGCCGTGAGTTCTCGAACGGTGCGGTGTGGTGGAAGATCCAAGCCGGGTCGACGATCGGATGGGTCAACGCCAACTACCTCGGTCAGAGTGAAGCTCAGGGCGACCAGAGCCTTGCGGCAATGTGCGGCCTCTTCGATCAGGTCATGGCGTTCGAATTCGGACCCGTCAACGGCGTCAACTTCCCGCCGGCCGACTTGCTGAACTCCTTCGAGACCGCACTCCAGATGCCGCCCGCCGGCATCTACGCCGATATCGACCAACTGCGGAACCCAACGGATGCCGAAATGCTGCAAGGCGCCTTTGACGGCATCCGCGGCTACGTCGGAGGTATCTGCAGCTGATCGCCACCGATGCCGCACTACGCAGGCAACGTCAAGACAAAAGCGAAACATCCCCGCCCTGAAGTCGAGCAATCGACAACAGATGCGGGGATGTCAGCGTTTTCAGTGTCGAGCCCGAAGACCCAACTCCGTGAGGCTCAGCGAGGGATCAGTCGAGACGCTCGATGATCATGGCGTTGGCCATTCCGCCGCCTTCACACATGGTCTGGAGGCCGTAGCGGCCTCCGGTGCGCTCGAGCTCGTTGAGCATCGTGGTTGTCAGTCGAGCACCTGAACAGCCGAGGGGATGGCCGAGGGCGATGGCGCCGCCGTTTGGGTTCACCTTGGACATGTCGGGGCTGAATTCCTTCTCCCATGCAAGGACGACTGAAGCGAAGGCCTCGTTGACCTCGAACACATCGATGTCAGAGATCGAAAGACCGGACTTCTCGAGCACCTTGGTTGTCGCTGGAATGGGGCCGGTCAGCATCGTGACCGGATCGACGCCGGCGAGCGCAAAGCTGTGGAAGCGGGCCCGAGGCTTGAGGCCAAGCTCCTTGGCCTTGGTCTCACTCATGATCAGCACGGCAGCTGAGCCATCGGTGATCTGAGAGCTGTTGGCTGCGGTGACCTTGCCGTCTTCGCTGAATGCTGGCTTCAACGACGCAAGCTTTTCCGGTGTGCTCTCGCGGATGCCGCCGTCGGCGGTGACCATCTCGCCGGTGGTGACCACCTTGGAGTTTTCACGGTCGAGGATCTTCTCGGCCACGTGGATCATCTCGTTGTCGAAGCGTCCCTCATCGCGAGCCTGGGCTGCTCGCCGTTGGCTTTCGGCGGCGAATCCGTCGAGGTCTTCTCGCGAGATGCCCCACTTTTCGGCGATCATCTCGGCGCCGATTCCCTGGGGGACGAGCCCGCCAGCGTCGGCGTAGCGCTCATTCATGGCATCGGTGAAGGCAAAGCCGACGTCTTTGGTCATGACCGAGGCGCCCATGGGCACGAGGCTCATGACCTCGACACCTGCGGCGATGACGACGTCGTAGGCCCCCGCCATCACACCCTGAGCAGCGAAGTGAGCAGACTGCTGTGACGAGCCACACTGGCGGTCCACGGTCGTGGACGGAACACTCTCGGGCCACCCGGCGGTGAGTACAGCGTTGCGGCCAACATTGAGAGCCTGGGCGCCGACCTGCATGACGCAGCCCATGATGACGTCCTCGACCAATGCGGGATCGAGATTGTTGCGCTCGGCGAGCGACTTGAGAACTTCAGCTGCCAGATCGGCGGGGTGCCAGCCGGACAGTTGTCCGTTTCGCTTGCCCATTGGCGTTCGTACCGCGTCGACGATGACTGCGTTTTCCATCAGAGGCCTTTCGTTGTCAGCGCGCCGCTTCTTCGACGCGCCATTGCGTCCGGATACCAGTCTAGGTGCCGCTTTCGAGGTGTCACGGTCAACTTGACCAGGCGGTCAAGTCTGGACAAAGTCCCGCGGCCCGTCACCGTCAGCTACCGGTGGGTAAGATCTGCGATATGTGTCACACGTCAGTCGACACTTTCGGACATGAGGAGCCCCATGACAACGAGCGCGGAGATCGACGCCACAGTTGCCGGTCAAACGATCACGACTGCATTCCTGGCCAACGTTGCGACCAATGGAGCGCTCGTTGCGCTGCGTTGGAAGAACGCTGACGACAGTTGGTCAGAAATGACCTACGACGAGTTCGCTGATGCGGTCGCAAGAACCGCGAGCGGCATGCGTGAACTCGGTGTTGGTTCCGGTGATCGCGTCATGCTCATGATCCGCAACGAGCACGAGTTCCATGTGCTTGACACCGCATGTCTGTTCCTCGGCGCAACCCCAATCTCGATCTACAACAGCTCATCACCGGAGCAGATCGCCTACCTGTGTGGCGATGCGAACGCCAAGGTCGCAATCGTCGAGGATCGTGGGTTCTACGAAGCGATCTCAAAGGTGCGAGGCGAGCTCGATTCACTGGAGTTGGTTGGTGTCGTCCGAGACGATGGCACAGGCGCCGACTTTACCTACCAGCAGCTTTTGGCCGCAGCGCCGCTCGATCTTGATGCTGAAGCGGGGAACGCGACGCCGGATCTTCTCGCGACGTTGATCTACACCTCGGGAACAACCGGGCCGTCCAAGGGCGTGATGATCGATCATCAGAATGTCGTGTGGACTGTCGAGTGCCTGCGTCTTGCATTCGAGTTCGACGAGTTCGCAGGCAAGCGGATCATCAGCTATCTGCCGATGGCTCACATCGCCGAGCGAATGATGAGCCACTACCAGATGCTCTTCCTCGGCTACGAGGTCACGTGCTTGCCGGACCCGTCCAAGATCGCGGCGTATGCCGGCGAGGTCCATCCGCACTTGATGTTCGGTGTTCCGCGTGTGTGGGAGAAGATCTACGCCGGAGTGAACGCCGCGCTTGCCGCCGACCCAGAGAAGGCCAAGGCCGTTTCCGAAGCGGTCGAAGCAGCTGGGCCGATCGCGGCGAAGATGGCATTCGGGACGGCAACCGAGGAAGAAATCGAGACCTACAACTTCCTCGATGCTGTGGCCTTCTCGACGATTCGAGAATTGATCGGTCTTGATCAGCTCCTGTCTGCCGTGACCGGCGCAGCGCCGATTCCAGCGGAGATGCTCGCCTGGTTCCGCACCATTGGCATCCCACTCTCAGAGATCTACGGATTGTCCGAGACGTGCGGACCGGTCACCTGGGCGCCCTACAAGGTGAAGCCTGGTTTCGTGGGCGTTGCCTGTCCTGGCATCGAAGTTGAGTTGGCAGAGGACGGCGAAGTTCGTTGCCGGGGTGGCAACATCTTCCGCGGCTATCTCAACCTCCCCGACAAGACTGCTGAGGTTCTCGATGAGGATGGCTGGTTCTACACCGGCGACATCGGCGAGCTGGACGAGGATGGGTACCTCAAGATCGTCGATCGTAAGAAGGAGCTCATCATCACCGCCGGTGGCAAGAACCTCTCACCAGCGAACCTCGAGGCAGCACTCAAGATGATTCCCATGGTTGGTCAGGCGTGTGCGATTGGGGATCAACGTCCATTCGTTTCGGCACTCGTCGTGCTCGACCCCGAGCTTGCGCCTCAGTGGGCAAGTGCCCAAGGCATCGAATTCGACACCGTGGCGGACCTTGCCCAGAACGAGGTCGTCATTGCCGAGGTCGAAAAGGGCCTCAGTGATGTGATGGCGAGCTTCAACAACGCCGAGCGCGTCAAGAAGGTCAAGGTTCTGGGTGACGAGTGGATGCCCGATTCCGATCTCTTGACGCCCACGTCGAAGCTCAAGCGCCGCGGTGTTCACACCGTGTTCTCTGAGGAGATCGAGTCTCTTTATAGCTAAATCACGCACTGCTTATAGCTAAATCACGCACTGCATGCAGTTGCAGCAACACGCATGGTGACGAAATCGCACTCATACCGCGGATTTTGGGCAATCCCGCCAGTTGACCGGTACCGCCGCTTCCCCCTAGTTTGAGGGGAAGCGGCGGTACCTGCGTTTTCCTAGGGCGACACCTTGGTTGGCAGGCTGAGAAACTGGAGGAGCGTGTGGTGAGCGACGTTTTCTTTGCGGTCTTGTCGAATTCTCGGCAAGGCGGTGTCCTAGCGTGGTGAAAATTCGAGAGTTCCGCGGGAGCGATGTCGAGGCGTACGCCGCGATCCAGGCCGAGGAATGGGGCGACTCCATGGCGGCCATGTCGGACCAGATCACGAAACGCTACGAGATCTTTCCCGAGGGGTTGATTGCAGCCGAGCACGATGGCGCCTTCGTCGGTTGCTTGTGTCTGATTCGTTTGTCGGACTACGACGTGTCGGACAAGCGATCCTGGTCGGACGTGACTGCCGATGGATGGTGTTCAACCCATGAGGATGACGGCGATGTTCTCTTCGGGGTGGACCTTTCCGTTTCGCGGTACGCCCCCCGCCTCGCAGCACCGATGATCTTCGCCGCAGCGATTGAGCTGTCAGTTTCGCTCGGCGTTCGGTCAATCATTTGGGGCGCACGGATTCCGCGATACCACAAGCACGCCGACAATATGACAGCCGAGGAGTACCTCGCTGCGAGAACCAAGCGCGGGCGCTTTCTCGATCCCGAAATTGAGATCTACTCCCGAGTTCCGGGAGTTCGAATTCTCGGGCCGGTGCCCGAGTACTTCGAGGATCCCGAGAGTCTGAACTACGGGGTCATGCTTGAAGTTCCGAATCCAGCGGTTCGTTTCCCGTTCCTCAGGCCGGTTGCCAAACAAGTTGTCGGCCTGCACTACCGCCGAAGAGGCTTGAGTCGCCCAGATTCCGGATCTTGAACACCTCATTAGTTTTAGGGCGTTGCCGACCTTCTACGTGTGACAGGTGCGTCATTGCTCAGAACGGAGCGTCAGTGGCTCGTTCTTATTGTCGTACCCGTTTTGACGGCGCTGCTCTCGGCAACGAGCCGAGACGTCGTGTTGGGACTCTGCACGCTGTACGCACTGGCTCGGGCGGTGAGCCGTCTTCGCCTACTTAAGGGAGCGGGAGGCTGGCGCCTCTTCACGTGGGGCGCTGTTGCCCTCGGATTCAGTCCGGCTCTCACTGAAGGCCACAAAGCGATCGCCACCACCGACGTGATTTTCACCGTCGGGGATGCCTTGGCATTCTTTGGCTACATCTTGATGATTCTAGGTCTTGGCCGAATCGTCCGAGCTCGAACCGTCGCCCGCCAGGCAACCGTGATGGTTGAAAGTGTCCTGGCAGCTAGCTGGGTGGGCTATCTGCTGACCGTCCTATGGATCGACGCTCTATCGGATCAGCTCGGTGTTGCCGAACTGGTCGTTGCTGCGAGCTATGTCGGGTTCTCTCTCGTTCTGTTGGCGAGTGTTCTTCAGCTTGTGCTGGGCTCGAGTTCGCGATCGAAGAGTTTCCTGTATCTCTGCACTGCGGCTGCGATGGCCGGTCTATCTGAGATGGGATTTCTCGCCAGCGTCGCAGGACACTCGGCTGGGCGAATCGTTGGAACGATCGCGGCCACGATCGGACTCGTCTTGGTTGCAGCTGGTGTCTCTTCAGAAGGTGCCGAAGGACTCG
>CALHCB010000072.1 GCA_937930695.1 uncultured Acidimicrobiales bacterium
CCTCGCCTTTTGCGAGGAACTCGGGCGACGTGCGGATCAGATCTCTCATGTGGTGCGGATCAGTTGATACGAACACCGCGTCGTACGACGCCGCAAAGCACTCATCACGCGAGGGTGCTCCGATCCCTCTCATGCTTCAACACTACTGGTGGGGCGAGAAGGCGCTCATCGACGCTGGCCTCAACGTGACCGTGCTCCGCAACAACTTCTTCATGAATCACCTGCTGAAGACAGATTGCGAAACCATCGATGCTGAGGGCTGGTTCAGTAACCCACTCGGAACGACTCGCAACTCGTTCGTCGCTACTCGAGACATCGCCGAAGCGGCGGCAGTCGTACTCACCGAGGGCCATGAGCGCCACTCCGACAAGTTCTACGACATCACCGGTCCTGAACCGCAGACAATGATCGAAATCGCTGCCGACCTTGGTTCGGCGATGGGCAAGGCCATCGAATATCGAGCCCAGTCGATGGAAGACTTCGAGAACGACTTCGGCAGCACTCGCGCCGAGTTCTTCGAGTATTTGTCCAACGGCTTCTACACCCGCTGCAGCCCTGACTTCTACAACCTCACCGGCCACAAGCCGACGAGCTACTCGGAGTACCTCACCACCCTTGGCTCAGCGGGCGAGACCGGCCTGGAGGAACTCTGGCAAGGCAACCTTTGGAAGAAGGGCGAGGATGCTATGAAGGACGCGGCGGCATCCGTGGCTCTGAAGGAGTAGTGCAGCTCGTGGATCAGCTCTTGAAAGCTCTCGCCGTTTTGGTCATCGCAATCACCGGTGCCGTCACTGCGCCTGTTCCTGCCAGTGCGATGCAGACCTACGAAGACGTCATCTCGAACCCAAGCCTCACGCCGGACCACTCAGTCGTCATACGCCTTTACCAAGCGGTGTTCGCCCGCCAGCCAGACGTGGACGGTCTCACGTTTTGGCTCGACCAGTTCGACTCGGGCGACTGGAGTACGCGACGCATCGCCAACTTCTTCGTGACGGGCGACGAGTTCAAATCGCTCTATGGCCAAGACACGACCAACGCCGAGTTCGTTGGCGCGATGTATCCGAACGTGTTGGGACGCCAGCCAGACGCAGAGGGCGCATCGTTCTGGATCGGCTTCCTGGACCAGGGCAACAGTCGCGCCGAACTGATCCTGTTGATTTCAAACGCCCCGGAGTTCATCGACGCCAACTGGCTGCCGAGCGACGGAACGCCCAACCCGAGCGGCGGTGGGCCGTCGACACCTCCTGACGGCGGGGTGCTCGTCTCAGACAGCTTTGCGGGAACGGGACCACTCGTGGGATACACCACCACAAAACCCGAGGTTCTTCCTCAGGTCGGTCGGGTTGATGGCCGCTATCGCGCCGAGTTGACCGACAACGCCAACAACAAAACGTTGCACTTCAACGATAATCAGGGGCGCCTCGACGCGAAACTCGTCACGTTCCCGTTCGACTATGTCGCACGGAACATCGGCATTGGTTCGCTGTCGGATTCTCAAGTCGCGCCCAATCCTGCCGGGTCAACCTTCATGTTTTCCGGAATCCAGGTTCATTCGACCGACCTCTCGGCTGCGGATAGCGCCCATGTCGTTGTTGGCCACCGAGGCAACACCAAGTTCACGATTGAAGGTAAGAACACTGTCGGTGGGCAATCCAGCGTGAACGACATTGGTGCATCAACGGCGCCCAACGGTCGGGCTGACATCCGAATCGTCGGCAACAGCGATCGAACCCTCACCGTCTATTGGCAAACCCCCAACCTTGGTGCCGGGGCAAATGACAACTGGCAGTTGTACCGAGGGACGGGACGCTTGCCAGGGTCGACGGCACCCTTCGGAGGGTCTGTCTACATCGGGTTGATCACCTATGCCTTCGGCACCGGCAGCGTCCCGTTTGTCGGGACCGCCGACAGCGTCAGCCTCCTCGGCGAATAAGGGCGTCCAGCACTCAACGGTCCCGATCCAGGGAGTGAATGCGTCGTTTTCGAGTCGAACGTTCTGAACGGTAAACCGGGATGGCGATCGAGGCGTCTGCCCAAGCATGGAACCACGAAACCGTCCATCTGCTCGTCTCGCTCTCGCCGTCCTCGTGTCGGCCGTCGCGACTCTTGGTGCATGCGGTTCGAGTGATGACCAAGCGAACCGATCGATCACGACGGTCACCGAGACCAGTGCGCCCGAGCCGAATTCGGCCACGCCAGGACGTACGGTCCTCGCCAGCTATCAGTCGGCGACGGTCTACGCCGGCGCAACCGACTACTACTTCGAGGACCCCAGCGGCGAAATCGTCGACTTTCGGGTGAGCAACCTTTCAGAGGAGCAGGCAGTGGAACTTCCAAACGACATGCTCGATCCCGGCATGGTCGAAGGTCCACCCGGTGCCAACCCCGATCTCGTTGGTGAGGATTTTCTCCTCATCTACGACGGAGAAGATCAGTTGGTTCGCGTCGAGCTCAATGAGTAGCCAGTCGATCGCAATGTCGTCGCTTGCCTCAGAGAGTTGCAGCTAGCCCGCTTGGTGGCGTTCGCTATCTCGCCGACTGCGGGCAAACAAGAACGCACCACTCAGGAGCAAGAGAGCACCGATCGCTGCAATCGCACCTGCCGAACCACCAGTGAAAGCCAGCGGCGACTGGTCGTTTGGAAAGCGTTGCTGCAAGAGGTCGTTGCCGGAGTTCGTGATCGTCAGTCGGTTCGAAGTGTCGTCATCGACAAGCGTGATCGAGTTGGCGGGTGTATAGCTTGCGTCGAAGAGCTCGTCCGGCGCCTCGCTGACCTCGCATGTCGATCCGGTCGGAAGCTCTTCGACGACGAGCGGCGCGATTGTCGAGACACTCAACGAGCCGGGAACCTCATAGGAGTCGACGCCGAACCCGTCACACACAACGGCGACCTCAAAGACGTGTCCAGTGAAGTCCGCACTTGCAGGCACGTTCTCCAATTCTTTGACGATCGTGAGCGTCGCGAGTTGTCGCTGGACTTCAAAGCCACCGTTTTCGATGTCCGTACCGATGGTGAGCTCGATCCCGTCGGTTCCAATGGGATCTCCATCCCGATCGGTCAACACCCATCCGTCCTGGGGTTCAAGAACTGCAATGACTACGGTTCCGGTCGGCAACAGGTCGGATGCCCACGTAGCACTTCCGTTGTCCGTGGTGATCGTGATCGATTCTGTGATGACACTGCCGTCGGGAAGGGTCGCAGTAATCGTCAGCTCGAAGTCATCATCGGGATCGATGGGTCGGGTCGACGTCACGATGGAGTCGAGATCGACGGTGAACGAACCTGTCTGGTTCAACACCTCGATGACGCCGGGAACTTCGCTGAGGGAGATGGCACCCGTGAGATCTGTCGTCGCGAAACGTTCGTCGGGCGTCTCGGCCGCCGAGCACTCCGCTCCGTACGGAAGCTCCTCGATGACAAACGGCGCGGTGGCGCTCATCTGACCGACGATCAGGTACGGATCTTCGGTGAAGCCTCCCGTGCATGTCACGGTGACCTCGAACAACTCGGCGTCAAGATCGACCGTTTCGGGACCCTCCACGAATTTGTTGATGCTGAGTTGAGACTGGCTGCGCTCGTTGACGAAGTTTGCCGTCACGGGGTCGTCGCTTGACGCGGTAAGCGTCACCGTCCGGTCCGTCGCCAGCGTCCAAGCCGGCGTCTCGTCGAGCTCGGTGATGTCGCAGACCGTGCCCTCAGGAATCAACGGCAGGTCGGTGTAGAAGATCACACCGCTGCCTCCCGTACTCGTCAATCCGTCAGTCGTGAGGGTGTGGTCGGCCGTGTACACCGGGCCACAGTCGATCGTGAAGGTGAAATCGGCCACTGGATCGATCGGGTGGAGTGGTGAAACCACCGTCTGCTTCGCCACCACGATTGCCCCGGTGCTGTTCGTGATCACCACGGTGGCGCCTGTGTCCTCGACAAGAGCCGTGGCGCTGTCCCCTGATGTCGACGCAGGGAAATAGCTGGTTTGGAATCGGTCGTCGGAGGCCTCAACCACCTCACAAGTGGCGCCGGTCGGCAAATCGGCGATTTCGAGGGGCGAGCGAGATGAGACCTGACTGGTGACGGTGTGAGATCCGGTGTCGAAGTCACCAGTGCAGGTAATCGTGACGTCGAACAATACGTCGTCGAGATTGATGCCATCCGGTGCGCCCAGGACCGTCTTGTTGACCCTCAACGTCGCCGTATCGCGTTCGTTCGTAAAGGCCGCTACAGCAATCGCGCTGGCATCGGTGGTCGTCACCTGTGTCTGACCGCTGGTGTTCGTCCAGCCGGTAGGCGGCGTTTGTTCGGTGACCTCACATTCCGTGCCGGGCGGCAGCAGAGGCGTCGCTGGGGTGACCCACGTTCCGTTCTGGCCGTCTGTTGTGATCGTTTGCATCTCGGAGAAAAGCACCGTGCCGTCGGGCGCTTCACACACAACATCGAACTCGAACGTGTCATCCAGTTCGAGCGGGTGCGTGGTCGGACCCACGGTTGTCTTGGAGATCGAGAACGTGCTTGTGCTGTTCGTCACGGTGACGATCGCACCATCGCCGGTCAGTGTGATGTTCGGCGTGTCGATCACTGTGGCGAAGCGGTCATCTGGCGCTTCAACGATCTCACAGCGGGTACCGGTTGGGAGTTCGACAACATCCAGCGGCTCGTCGACCGAAATCTGGGCGCTCACCGTATGAGTCGGTGTGGTGAACTCGCCAGTGCAGGTGATCGTCACGTCGAACAACTCGACATCGAGATCGGTGCCGGCCGGAACGCCATCGAGCACTTTGAGCACCTGTAAGTCGCTGGACGCTCGTTGGTTCACGAACGCAACGTCTGCGACAGCCGCCGCATCGGTACTGAGCACCTTTGGGTTGGTCGAGTCGGTGGTCCATCCGGTGAGGGGCTGCTCGGTCACCGTACATTCCGTGCCTGGTGGCACCAGCGGGGTGTCGGGGGCGGACCACCCTCCGGCCTGTCCGCTCGTCGTGATCGTTTGTGTCGCCGAGAACAGCACGGCGCCGTCTGGCGCCTCACAGACGATCTCGAAGCTGAATGTGTCATCGAGATCGATTGGCTGCGTCGTCGGTCCGGTCGTCGATTTCGAGATGGAGAACGTACTCGTGGTGTTCGTCACGGCGATGGTTTCGCCGTCCACCGTGATCGAGACAGCAGGCTCAATGCTGGTCGTGAAACGAGCATCTGGTGTCTCGGTGACTGAGCACGACGTACCGGTAGGGAGGTCCTCGACCACCAAGGATTGATCAACCGAAATCTGTCCATCGATGGTGTGACTTGGCGTGGTGAACTCCCCGGTGCAGGTAATCGCCACGTCGAACAACTCTGCGTCGAGATCGGCGGTGATGGGAACACCGACGAGGGATTTCGTGATGGTGAGCGAACCTGTCGTGCGTTCGTTGGTGAAGGTGGCGGTGACAACACCATCGGAGTCCACAACCAACGCCACGTCGTTGGCCGACACGAGCGTCCACCCCACAGGCGGCGCCTGCTCGGTGATGGTGCAGCTCGTGCCGTCCGGCAGGGCGGGGAGGTCTGCGTAGCGCAAGAACCCGGTCGTTGTCGTGGCCGAGGTGACAGTGTCAGCGACGACGGTATGGGTGCCGGAATAGGTCGAACCGCAGTCCACCGAGAACTGGAATGACTCGGTGACATCAATGGGATGGCCGGAGGCAACCTGTGCGTTCTTCACAATCATGATTTCGCCGGTGGCGTTCACAATGCCGACGTTTGCCCCGGCGTCGGTGATTTCGATGCCTGAGGTTGCTACATCGACCGGTGTGGCGCTGATGGTGAAACGGGAGTCGGGATCTTCAACGACCGTGCAGTTGGCGCCCGTTGGGAGGTCTTCGAATGTGATCGTCTCGCCGTTGCGAATCTCCTGGTCAGCAAAGACGAGCGGTGAGCTGGAGAAGTCGCCGGTACAGGTCACATCGACGATGAAGATCAGCGCCGCGACATCGAGGCCACTCGGGGCGCCGATGACGGTTTTGGTCACGTTGAGATCGCCCGTGTTGCGTCGGTTCGTGAACGACACGACGGGCTCAGCGGCCGAGTTGATGATGACCTCGACATCGTTTGGCGTCGTCAACGTCCAACCGGCTGGCGGCGCTTGCTCGGCAACCGTGCATGCCGTTCCATCAGGCAAGAGCGGGATATCTGGGTTCGTCCGGGTGACTGTGACCCCGTCGATGATCTCGATGTCCACCGAGAACTCGGTGCCATCATCACACGACGCCCCAACCGTGAACGTTTCTGACAGATCGATCGGCTGGGTGCCTTCGACAACCACCCGCTTTTCGATTTGGAAGGTCCCGGTTCGGTTGTCGATGTCCTGCGTCGAACCATCCGTACCGATGATGACGGTTTGATCATCGGGGCCGTAGCTCGGCAGGAACCGCGCATCCTCTCGCTCGCTGATGATGCAGGTGGCTTCCGTCGGCAGGTCGGGAATCGAGATGGGTGCGTTCTCGGTGACAACAAGTCCGGTGAGTTCGTATGGGCTAGCGGTGAAGTCGCCGGTACAGCTCACATCGACGATGAACTCTTCATCGGAGAGGTCTGTTGGCGACCCGATCACGGTCTTGTTGATGGTCAGCGTGTCGGTGTCGCGTTCATTGGTGAAGGCCGCCTCGGCAACCGCAGCGGCGTCGGTGAGGAGTTCGACGTCGTTTGTTGTGGTGAGTGTCCATCCCAGGGCTGGTTGTTCGCTCACGGTGCAGTTGCTGCCCGGCGGGAGCAGTGGCGTGTCGGGCGAGATCCACGAACCAGTTTGCGCACTCGTAGCGATCGACAGCGTGTCGTTGTAGATCTCGGCGCCGTCAGAGGTTTCACACACGATGTCGTAGGAGAAGGAGGCATCGAGATCGATGGGATGAGTTGTGGGCCCGTCAGTCACCTTGAGAATCGACACGGTGCTGGTGCTGTTGGTGATGTTCAACGTCTCACCGGCTTCGGTGATCGTGACGGGGGCATCAATCGATGCGGTGAACCGAGCGTCTGGTGCTTCGGTGACGGAGCACTCCGCCCCGGTAGGAAGATTGTCGATCTGAAGCGGCGTGTTTGCCGTGACGACCCGGCCCGCTATCTCATACGGATCCACCGTGAGGCCACCGCCCGTGCAGGTGATGTCGACGGTGAACGGTTCATCACCGAGGTCGACCCCTGTCGGAACACCCTCGAGCGTTTTGGTCACCGTGAGCGTGCCCGTTTTGCGGGTGTTGACCCAATTGGTCGTTTCGAGGTCGCCGATGATCGTGACGCTCTGCGGATTGGCAGAGCTGAGCGTCCAGCCGTCGGGCACGATCTCGGTGATGGTGCACTCGGTACCCGCCGGGAACACGGGGAGTTCGGTGTATGTGATGCCGCCGATTCCCTGTGATCCGGCCAGTTGATCGACCACCAGGGTACGAACGTCGGAGTAGCCGTTCGAGCAGGTGATGTCGAAGTCGAAGTCGCCGAACAGGCTGATTGGGTGCTCGTCCGGACCGATGGTGTCCTTACGGACGGCGAGCACACCACCTGCGTTGGTGATGCCCGCCTTGGCACCGTCATCCGCAATCGTCACGACCGCAGCTGACCCATCCCCGTTCTCGGGTGAGTACAACGTCTGGAAACGGCTGTCGAAGTTCTCAGTCACCGTGCATTCCGCTCCGGTCGGAATGTCGGGAACGATCAGCGGAGTCGTACTGATCAGCGTCAAACCGGTGAGGGTGAGGGGGCTGGCATCAAAGTCACCTACGCACGTCACGTTGACCGTGAACTCTTCGGTGCTGAAGTCAAGTGGCGGCGGCACGCCAATCAGGGTCTTGGTGATCGTCAGATCGGCGAGATCGCGGTTGTTGGTGAACCCAACCTGCTCGCTGACTGATCCCGACGTCGTGATCGTCTGAGTCGCAGTTTCGACCAGCGTCCAGCCAACGATCGGTGTCTCGGTTACCGCACACGTAGTTCCTGCAGGCAGGAGCGGTGCAGCATTCCAGACACCGATGGCACCAACTGTCGTGATCTCAACCGTGTCGGCGTAGACCACGATCCCACCGAACGAGCATTCGATGGTGAACTCGAAGGTTCCGTCCTCCACCACCGGTGCACCGGTCGTATCGACAAACGTTTCTTTCGAGATGCTGAACGTGCTCGTCTCATTCTCAATGAGCACCGTCGTGCCCGAGACATCGATGGTGACTGTCTGGGATGGTGAGTACGACGTAGCGAAACGAGGGTCGGCGACCTCTGTCACCGTGCACTCTGCTCCGGCTGGCAGACCCGTTATCTCGGCAGGATTGGTTTCGTCGACTGACAAGGCTCCCGAGCTATATGTGCCGCCCGGGAAGTTACCGGTGCATTCGACCGACAGCGAGAACACCTCGGCCTCGAGGGCCGCAGTTGCGGCTACCCCGGCGACGTTCTTTTCGATCGTCAGGGCCGTGGTGTCGAGCCTGTTCTCGAATCCGAGATCGGTGCCCCCGACCTCGGTGGTGAATTGAATGGACGCTGATCCTGTGGGAGTACCGCCAAGACGACCGGACAACGTCCATCCTTCAGGAACGACTTCGGTCAAGGTGCAGACCGATCCGGGCGGGAGCAACGGTAGATCGGCGGCGGCCGCTGTGCCGGAGCCGCCGGTGGTCGAAATCGTCACTGCAGTGTTCGCCACCTCAGAGCCAGCGTTCGTGCACAGAATGACCACATTGAACGTTCCGTCGGCATTGTCGACCAGAGCACTCGAGACGGTGGTCTTCCCGACGTCAAACGTCGACGTCGTGTTCGTCACGTTGATCGTCTCACCGGCCTCGGTGATCGTGACCGGACCATCGATGGTGATGGCGAATCGTGGGTCGGCGCTTTCTGTTACCGAACACTCGGTGCCCGTCGGGAGATCTTCGACGACGAAGTCTTGATTGACCGAGATCTGTCCTGAGATGGCGTGCGTAGGTGTCGTGAAACCACCGGTGCACGTGGCGACAACATCGAACAGCTCGGCGTCGAGATCGACACCGGCTGGTACGCCATCGAGCGTCTTGGTGATCGTGAGCGAGCCGGTATTGCGCAGGTTCAGGAACGTGGCGGTTGGTTCCGGGTCGGCTTCGGTGACTGTGAGTATTTGGGTTGTGGAACCGTCGACGGTCCAGTCGGGATTGTCTGCTCCCTCCGAAACCGTGCACTCAGTCCCAGGGGTGAGGACTCCGACCTCGGTGTGGCTCACTCCCCCGGTCGCCCCCGCTGCCGTGAGTTCTTCGGCATCGACGGTGTAGGTCTCTGAAAGCGAGCTGCCGCCGCTGCATTCAAGGCTGAACTCGAATGAACCGGTCGGATCAATCGGGTGTGTCGCGGGCACCTGGGTGTTCTTCTCGATGATGAGTGAACCAGTCGAATTGGTGACCTGAACAGCTGAGCCGACAGCTTCGACTTCAACAACGTCGCTGGGGCTGTAGCGGGTGTTGAACCCTGCGACTGGCGTTTCGACGATGGTGCACTCGGCTCCGACCGGCAGGTCCGCGATCACGAGTGGCGAACCAACAGCGAACTCTGTCGTGACTGAATACGGATCGACCACAAATCCGCCGACGCAGGTAGCGGTGACCTCAAAGGTGTAAGACGCTGGATCCTCGCCCAGCGGCAGACCGACAATCGCTTTGGTGATCACGAGGTCCGCAATCTGCCGCTCGTTCGTGAAGGTCACATTCGATGGCACAGCGGTGTCGGCCGCGAACTCGACATCGTTCGCGGAGGTGAGCTGCCAGCCATCGGGCACATCCTCGCTGAGCGTGCACGTCGCCCCATCGGCGATGAGCGGCGTGTCCGGGAAGCCGATCTCTGCGAGACCTCCATCGGTAGTGACGCTGACGGTTTCGGACAACCCGTTGTCACAAATGACTTCGAAGCTGAAGGTGCCGTCCTGATCCAACGCCAACGTTCCCGGGGCGCTCGTCTCCTTCTCGACCGTCAGGGTGGAGGTTCGGTTGATGTAGTCGATCTGTTCGTTGCTGATGCCAGAGTCGATCGTGAGTTCCGTCGTCGTGCTTTGTGCACTCCCGTCAGCGGACCCACCCGATGCTGGTCCGGTCACGCCGATGTAGTTCTCCACCTCGCCACACCCGATGTCAGCGCCGACCGGTTCTGGCACTCCCCCGGTGATGGTCGCGTTACCGAATGGAGAGAGTTGCGTCGTTCCGGTGAACACATGATCGAACAGGCCACCCGGAGCTGGAACAACGGTGTGGGTGTAGTCACCAGAACTCAAGCTAGGAATCGTGCTGTAGGGCCGGTTTCGCCAGATCATCTCCCAGTCCTGGGGTGCGTTGGTTGTGTTCCGCACCTGCAAATTGAACGGGTCGAACCCTCCATCACCGTCTTGGCAGTTGTCGTTGACGAGATCGCCTGTCAGCGTTCCCGTCGATGTGGCACCGGTTGCGCCGCCCCCGGCCACGCTTTCGCTCGTCGACACCGTTGCTGTGTAGGCCACGTCGTTGGCTTCGATCACCGTGCATGTCGCGCCTGGCGGGACGTCGGTGATCTTGACGTCATCGCCGTTCCCAAAGGTGAACTCGTTGGCGAGTGCTTCGGGCCAGGGCACCCCCGTGGTTGCGTCCACGATCGACGTTGCCGCGACCGTGTGTGGATCTTCCGTGGCGTTCAAACACGACAGCGTCACGGTGAACTCGTCAGTGTTGTTGTCGATGGGGTGGCCCTCCACGACTTTGGAGATCTCGAAGCCGCCAAAGACCTCGATCGTCGTGGGATCTCGGGGATCGCTTCCGTCGCCGATGTCATCAGAGAGAAGATCGACGGTGCCGTCCTGGTCGAAGTCGAGCGTGGCCTGGTTCTCGTAGGTCCCCGGCTCGATCTCATCGTCGAGCACGACCTCGATGGTCACCACCGTGGGATCGGCACCGGGAGTTGCGGGGTCGGTCCACAGGCTGGAGGGCATGTCGACTTCGAGACAGATACTGGTATCGCCGGCAGTACCCCCGCTGGTCAGCGTCGCCCCGGGGTCGGTGGAGGACCACACACCGGTGAAGCTCCTGCCGTCGGCCGGGAGCACGTCGCAGAGGTCGACGACCCGATTTTGGGTCGGCAGCCCGTTGTTGATCAGTGTGATCTCGTAGGTGACGGTGTCTCCCGGGCTGTAGACCCGATCGGCGAGTGGGATGGAGCTGCCGCCGTCTACGACATCCTTCTTTATGTCGATCGAGCTCACGCAGCTGGCGGCGTCGGTTCCTCCATTCGAACCGGGTGAGCCGACCAACACCACGTCGCTGGGATCGTCGGGATCGATACGCCAGATGTCGCCCGGTCTGTTCCGGAATAGATAGAGAAAACCGGCCGAGTCGAACCACGAGGCACCGAAGCTCCCGTTGGGCAATACCGAGGATGTGGGTGCCGAGGTGACCGCTCCGGTGTTGGGGTCGACCTTGTACAGGACTCGGTTGACCGCTTGGTACAGGTAGCCATCGAGCGGGTTGTAGGAGAAGTCGGCGAAGTTGACGGGG
>CALHCB010000073.1 GCA_937930695.1 uncultured Acidimicrobiales bacterium
TCCCCTCCTCGGAGGGGACGGAGTCTCACTTGGGGCGAATGACGCCGTCGGCTACTGCGGCGGCAGCCACGGCGGCTGCGACCCGAACGGACACTTCACGGTCGAACACCGAAGGAACGATGTTGGTGGCCGAGAGTTCCGAGTCGAGAACCGATGAGGCGATCGCTTCGGCAGCCGCAAGCTTCATACCCTCGGTGACTCGGGTGGCCCGAGCGTCGAGTGCACCACGGAAGATGCCGGGGAACGCCAGCACGTTGTTGATCTGGTTCGGATAGTCGCTTCGACCCGTCGCCATGACACCGACGATTCCCTCGACCTCTTCAGGCAGGATCTCAGGATCAGGGTTGGCCATTGCGAACACGATCGGCTCACTCGACATCGCCTTCACGTCGTCGACAGAAAGCACGCCGGGAGCGCTCACGCCGAGGAAGACATCGGCGCCACTGATCACATCGGAAAGTGCGCCAGAGAGCTTCCGCTGGTTGGTGTTCTCGGCGAACCACTGCTTGGCATCGTTGAGGTTCTCGCGTCCGTCAACGATCGCTCCCTTACTGTCGACACCAACCACGTGGCCGACACCTGCTCCCAGCAGGATCTTGCCGATGGCGACTCCGGCGGCGCCGACGCCCGAAATCACGACCGAGACATCAGCCATGTCCTTGCCGACGACCCGCAACGCGTTCTCCAGACCTGCGAGTGCGACGACTGCAGTGCCGTGTTGGTCATCATGAAAGATCGGGATGTCGAGAAGTTCATCGAGCCGTTGCTCAACTTCGAATGCGCCAGGGGCCGCGATGTCTTCGAGGTTGATCCCACCGAAGGTGGGCGCAAGACGAATGACTGTTTCGATGATCTCTTCGGGTGTCGAGACATCCAGGCAGATCGGGAAGGCATCGACGCCTGCGAACTCCTTGAACAACAGTGCCTTGCCCTCCATCACGGGCATTGCTGCCTTCGGCCCGATGTCGCCAAGGCCAAGAACTGCAGTGCCATCGCTCACGATGGCGACCGTGTTCTTTCGAATCGTCAGCTCGTCGGCCAGCGCCTCATTCTCTGCGATCGCCGTGCACACACGAGCGACGCCAGGGGTGTACGCCAT
This sequence comes from uncultured Acidimicrobiales bacterium, assembly GCA_937930695.1. Classification (GTDB taxonomy): domain Bacteria; phylum Actinomycetota; class Acidimicrobiia; order Acidimicrobiales; family SZUA-35; genus CALEWY01. The sequence goes on from CALHCB010000073.1 coordinate 1,100, forward strand.
CGAGAGGTCGTCGCGATCGCCTACAGAACAGAGCGGGAGAACTTCGACCTTGCCGCCCTCGTGCATTCTGAATGTGCGATCCCACCATTCGAGGAGGGCAACGTCTTGCAGGTTGCTCACTGCCTCGACGATCTGGCCCTGGTGTTCGACACTCGAACAATTGACGACAATGTCTCGTTCGAGAGTTGGCCCTTTGGCAACAAAGCCCTCGATGGCGAAGATGTTGCCGCCAGCTTCTCCGATCGTCGTCGTCAGCCGCCCGAGCACACCTGGCTCATTGTCCAGGCTGACCTTGAGGGTGATCGAGTACTGCGTTGACGTCGGTCGCGTGTTCTTGCTCATTGGACGGGAAACCTAGCTTCCCGAGCAGAACTTCCACGCCTTCGGCGGCGAGGCTTTTGGGACTTTGTGCCGAACGAGGCGTCCCTGTGCCGCCGTTCGCCGGATTCCAAGCCGTTTCAGGCGGCGTGACCGCATCCCTGGCAGGGCACGGGGCCGAAGTGAGTGGCGTGGTCAGTCCATGCTTGACCATCGTGGAAGCGCAGCTTGTGGTGACCGGTCGGATCAGCAAACCAGCCCTTCTTGGTGACCTTGGGTGTGGTCGGAGCGGCTGTGGTTGTTGGAGCGATGGTGGCGGCGAAAGCGGTCAAAGTCATGCCCTCATCGTCGGGGAAGACCAAGAAGCCGGAATCGGGGAATCCCCTAGTGCATTCGTGAAACAGTTGGGGTGTCGACTGTCACGACAGAACCCGGTGACGCGGTTACATGCGGCGGAGGAGTTCAGCCTTCTTGGCGTCGAATTCTTCGTCGGTGAGCACACCGCGGGATCGCAACTCGTCGAGTTTGTCGATCTGATCAGGTATCGACGCTGCAGCCGGAGCAGCTCCGACACGATCGAACTTGCGATTTTCGTTGCCTTCCATCTGCCGGTAAATCTCGTTTTGCACATTGAGAGGGCGACGAATGTCGGTGAAGTTCTGCGAACCCATCTCACCAGCCGATTCAACGATGAGGTCGCCAGACTTGATGATCCGCTCCCACAACGACTGCCGGAAAAAGACAGTGTTGACTCGCTCCAGCGGAATCTCGACGCCTTCGCGAGAAACCACACCACTCCGCACGATCAATCGATCGGTCGTGATCACGAAGTTGGTCGTGGTCCACACCACGTAGCGAAGCCCGAACCAGATGAGCGAAGCGATCACCAGAACACCGACTGCCATCGATAGGTAGCCGTTGTCCGCCACAGCCAGAACCACGATGCCCAAGGCAATCGAGGCGACAAGAGCCAACATCTGGCGGGCGAAGAACCACCAATGGGGACGGAGATCGAGAACGATCGCCTCGTTGTTGTTCAGCTGATCCGGTGGATAGGCCACGTCACAAGGTTACCCGCCGCTCAGTTTGTCGTCCGCGTTGCCGATTTGGAATCCATGTCAGAAGGCCTCCGCCCGCCCGCGGCCCTCATGCTGAGAGCAGCGCTTCTTGTGCTGCCCGCATCGCTGGTCGTGACGGTTTCGCTCGCTGGCGGTCTTCGATCGGAGTTCTTCGTCTCGCCGACCGTCCTCTTCCTGTTCATTCTCGTCGTCGCCAGTCTGTGCGCGATCGGCGGCCTCGTCGTGTTGAAGGCTGGTTGGTCACGGCGTTCGGCCGAGGTTGCGATCTTTGGCGCCGCCATCGTGACTGCCTCGGCACTCCCCCTCGTTCATGGTTTGACGACGCCAGGTGTCTTGTTCACGAACAACGACGGCACCCGCTTGGCCGCGTTCCTGACCGTTCCATCGACCCTGGTCGTCGCCTTTCCTGTGCTTGCGGGCCACAACCTCGCCATGGCAAAGGTTCTGCTTCGACACTGGCGACTCTGGACCATCGGGGCCCTCGCAGTCACCGGCGTCGGCTCGATGTTCCTGCTCCGAACCGCAGAATCGTTGAGCGCTCCCAGCCCGAATTCGCCGATTGGGATCGCAGGAATGACCCTGTCTGTCGCCGGCATGGGCTGGTGGGCTGCTCGCCAGCTCCGGCTGTATGTGATTGGTCGCCAACCCGGCTCCGTCATCGCCGCGGTTGCCGCGATCTATCTCGGTTTGTCTGCGGTCACGACCGCCGGAACCGAGCCGTACTCGATCGCCTTCTGGGCCAGTCACTTCTTCGACGCCATCGGCGTCTTTGGGCTGATCGTCGGCGCCCTGATGGCCTACCGCCGACACGAGGCGATCGGGGACGTACTCGGTCCCGTTATCAACCGCGATCCGATCGTGGCGCTCGAATATGGCCTCCACCCATTGGTCCACCAATTCGTGTCCGAACTCGACGAGAAAGACCCGATCACCCGAGATCACGTCATCCGCGTCGGCGAGCTCGCCATGCGAGTCGGCGAACGAGCCGGGCTCAGCGCGTCCCGGCTCCGGGCACTCGGTATCGGAGCGTTGATGCACGATGTGGGGAAACTCTTCACACCGGACGAAATTCTCAACAAGCCAGGTGCGCTCACCGATGACGAGTTCGCCATCATCAAGGACCACACCAAGTGGGGCGCAGAACTCATGATGAGTTCTCCCATTCTGGCCGACAGCGCCAACTTCGTTCGCTGGCATCACGAGCGACCTGATGGGACCGGCTATCCAGATCAGCTGACGTCTGCTGAGATTCCGCTCGAGGTGGCCATCATTTCTGTTTGTGATACCTGGGATGCAATGACCTTCGATCGTCAATACCGCGAGGCGCTCTCACCGCACCAAGCAAGCGCCATTCTCACCAAGGGTGTCGGAACGCAGTGGAGTGAGCGAGCGGTGAATCTCCTGCTCGACGAGATCCACAAGGGTGGTCCAGTACGCACGCCACGCCTCGAACAGGTCGGACGCAATCCGGACGACGAAATCATCGTCGATGACGGGCCTCGCTGCGTTTGCGAGGACGCACTTCCGCAGAGCTAACTCGCGAACCCCTCTCTCCTCGCAGCTGGTCAGTCGCCCTGGTTGGTGATCGACTCCTCGATGCTGTCGATGTACTCGACACCCAGCTCGGCGAGCTTCGAGCGCAGTCCATAGATGTCCACGCCCAGTTCGCCAGTCAGAAGGCGGTCTCGCATGACTTCTTCTTTGGCCAGTCGAGCCGTTGATTCTTCAAGCGCCCAACTTGCCTCCGAACGTTCGACAACGACGACACCATCGTCGTCGGCGCAGATCACATCACCGGGATTGACAGAAACTCCAGCGATCGTGATCGGCACGTTCACCGAGCCCGGAGTCGACTTCACCGTGCCCTGGCAGGAGACGTAACGGGCCCACACAGGAAATCCCATCGCTCGCAGATCTGCGATGTCACGAACGCCTGCATCAATCACCAGACCGCGTACACCTCGCACCTGAAGTGAACTGGCCAATAGATCGCCGAACATTCCGTGGATCGAGGGTGCCGTCGTCGCCACGACCAGCACGTCGCCGTCCTGGCACATCTCGACGGCGGCATGCAGCATGATGTTGTCGCCGGGGTGCGACAGCACGGTGACCGCATTCCCAGCGATTCGAGCGCCGACCTGTACAGGACGCAGCTCAGGCCCCACCGAGCCTCGGCGACCGATCGCCTCGTGCACGGTGGCAGCCCCGATTGGCGCCAGTTGGTCGACGATGTCAAGTGGTGTGCGGTCCACAGATCGAACAACGACGTGGCGCTTGCGGAGACCCATAGGACTGTTCCTTCAGAGCTGGAGACGTGGATACACGCGACGAATGTTCTCGTGGAAGACGGCGCTTCGTTCGACCTCGCTGAGCGACGAGTTGTCGATGTAGATCTTGGTGTCGTCGTAGAAGTTGCTGGTCTCGGGATCAACGCCCCGTACCGCTCCGACCATTTCGGACGCGAACAGAATGTTGTCGACCGGGACGACGTCGACGAGCAGGTCGATCCCGGGCTGGTGGTAGACGCACGTGTCGAACCAGATGTGGTCGAGCAAACCGTCGAAGTCCCAGCCCTTGTCCTGCGCCATCCCCTTGAAACGGCCCCAGTGGTAGGGCACCGCGCCACCACCATGAGGGATGATCCACCGCAGCCCAGGGAAGTCCGCCATGAACCCCGAGCTCAGTGCCTGCATGAACGCCGTGGTGTCGGCGCCCAGGTAGTGGGACCCGGTGGTGAAAAAGTGCTCGTTGCACGAGGCGGACACGTGAATCATCCCCGGCACATCGAGTTCGACCATCTTCTCCCACAGCGGCCACCAGTATCGGTCCCACAACGGAGGACCCGTCCAGTGGCCACCCGTGGGGTCGGGGTTCACGTTGCACCCGATGAACCCCAACTCGACAACACAGCGCTCGAGCTCGGCAACCGAGCTCTCCAGGGAGACACCGGGCGACTGCGGGAGCTGGCAAACCGGAGCGAAGTTCTCGGGGTAGAGATCGCAGACTCGCCGGATCAGCTCGTTCTGATGTTGGCTCCAGAACAACGACGTGTTTTCGTTGCCGACATGGTGGGCCATCCAGCTGGCACGGGGCGAGAAGATCGTGAGGTCGGTGCCGCGTTGTCGTTGGAGCGCCAACTGCGCTCCTTCCAGGCTGTCGCGAATCTCGTCGTCGCTCACGAGCATTCGGCCCTTCTCGCCGACGAACGACGGGTCCGCTTCTACTGATGCCGTCTGGGCGTCGCGCCACTCGCCGACACCGGGCGGTGTCGTTGTGTAGTGACCGTGGCAGTCAATGATCACGAGTTGACCTTCCCCGCGAGCGCCTGGTCGAGACGATGCAGCACCTCATAGCACGGCAATACAGAGGCCACGCTCGCGACCGGTTCTCGCCCCTCTTCGATCGAGGACACAAAGTCACGGTCTTGCAGCTCGATGCCGTTCATGGAGACAGCGACGTTGGAGACGTCGATCACTTCTTCGTTGCCGGTGACGAGGTCGTCGTAGCGGGCGATGTAGGTGCCGGAGTCACCGATGTAACGAAACGATGTCCCGAACGGGCCTTCGTTGTTGAAGGACAGCGTCAACGTGCAGAGCTGACCGGCCTCGGTTCGAAGTTGAATCGACATGTCCATCGCAATCCCGAGCTCAGCATGCATCGGCCCTTGCATCACGTGGGCATCTACGACTGGACTCCCCGTCTGGAATTGGAACAGGTCAACGGTGTGCGCTGCGTGATGCCAGAGCAGATGATCTGTCCAGCTTCGGGGCTCACCAAGAGCGTTCGTGTTCGTTCGACGAAAGAAGAACGTCTGCACGTCGAGATGTTGGATCGAGAAGTCTCCGCTTTGGACCCGATCGTGAATCCATTGGTGGCTTGGATTGAACCGTCGGGTATGGCCGCACGCCGCGATCAGTCCAGTTCGTTCTTGCGCCGCGATGACCGCACGCCCATCGACGAGGTTGTCGCAGAGCGGGATCTCGACCTGCACATGCTTTCCGGCTTCCAGGCAAGCGATTGCCTGCTCTGCATGAACCGGGGTCGGCGTGGCGAGGACCACTGCATCAACGTCATCGTTGGCGAGCACCGCAGCGAGCGACGTTTCGACACGAGCGATGTTGCGGTCTGCCGCCGCTTTCCGAGCAGCAGCCTCCACCGGATCGGAAACGACCACCACGTCCGCATTCGGGATGACGGCAAGGGCATCGAGGTGCTTGTTACCAAACGCACCGACACCAACAACAGCAACTCTGATCATCTCGCGCACTCCTGAATCGACGCACGGCCCGACGTGATCGGCACGCCTTCACACCGCGTTCGCCCAACCAGTAGGGTCCGACGGCCAACGTCCTGGCGGCAGTGTTGCACGCGATACTGCCCCGGCACACGCCCACAGCTCCCGAGCCGTGGCCGCCCACCACGGAGAAGCAATGACCGACACTCGCGTCGCCATCATCGGTGCTGGCCCTGCTGGCATGCTCCTGTCACACCTGCTCGATCGTGCCGGAATCGACAACGTCGTACTCGAGCAGCAGAGTCGCTCGTACGTATTGGGCCGCATTCGGGCTGGGGTCTTGGAGTCGGGCACGGTCGAAACGCTTCGTGAAGCCGGACTCGGCAACCGAATGGATGCCGAAGGTCACGTCCACGACACGATCAACATTGCGTGGCGGGGCGAAGACGTCCTGAGTGTCAACACGTTCGAGCTTCTCGGAAAGACCATGATGGCCTACGGCCAAACTCGCATTCAGGAAGATCTCTATACCGCGGCCGATGAGCGCGGAGCCAGGGTCGTCTTCCAAGCCCAGGACGTCCAACTTCACGACATCGCCTCCGATCACCCGTCGGTCACGTTCGACACCGGTGCGGGATCCGAGCGACTCAGCTGCGAGTTCATCGCGGGCTGCGACGGCTTCCATGGAGTCAGCCGCACTCATATCCCTGACCACGTTCGAACCGACTACGACAAGGTCTATCCGTTCGGTTGGCTTGGCATCCTCTCGGAGACTCCTCCGTTGCCCATCCTGTTGTACGCCAATCATGAGCGCGGCTTCGCCCTGTGTTCCATGCGCAACCCGATGCTCAGCCGCTACTACGTGCAAGCGCCGCTGACCGATCGGATCGAGGACTGGTCCGACGATCGGTTCTGGGATGAGCTGCTCACGCGGCTGCCCGAGAGTCAGTCATCTCGAATCGTTACCGGACCATCGATCGAGAAGTCACTTGCGCCGCTCCGGAGCCATGTCAGCGAACCAATGCGGTGGGGCAACCTCTTTCTTGCAGGAGATGCCGCTCATATCGTGCCGCCTACCGGAGCGAAGGGCCTCAACCTCGCCGTCGCCGACGTTCGCTATCTGTCACAAGCCCTCATCGCTCACTACGCAGGCGACGGCACGGGTCTCGAGGACTACTCCGCGACCGCCCTACGGCGGGTGTGGGGAGCCGTTCGCTTCAGCTGGTGGATGACCACGCTTCTGCATCGTTTCCCCGACCAGACAGCATTCGACCAGCGAGCCCAAGAACAAGAGCTGTCCTACGTCGCCTCGTCGGCGCACGCACAGGCAGCGCTCGCCGAGCAATACGTCGGACTCCCCTACTCCTAGAGATCCCGGCCTCAGAAACGTAGAAAGCAGCGGGGAGTCTCGGCCCAGACGTTCGCGTCGCGCCCTCGCAACCTGACACACTGATCACGTGGCAGTCGACAAGCCCTACCTCAACATCCCCGGCACCACGGTGTTCGACACCGATCAGGCAGCAAAGGGCTACTACCTCAATCAGTTCGCGATGTCCCTGATGAACGCCGAGAACCGTGAACGCTTCAAGACCGACGAAGCGGCCTACCTCGAGGACTGGGCTATGACTGAGCAGCAACGAGATGCCGTTGCTGCTCGCGACTTCAATCAGATGATCGAACTCGGCGGCAACATCTACTTCCTCGCCAAAATCGGAGCGACCGACGGACTCAACTACCTCCAGATCGTCAGTTCGATGACGTCGAACGATGCCGAAGGCCACGCAGAGATGATGCGAAACGGCGGGCGGACCCCCGAGGGCAACCGGTACCTCCACGAGTGGGAAGGCAGGGACTGACGATGGCAAGAGTCACCGCCAGCGTCTACTCCAGCCATGTGCCCGCCATCGGCGTCGCCATGGATCTCGGCAAGACCGACGAGCCGGCATATCAACCCCTCTTCGCTGGCTACGAACCAGCCCGCGAGTGGATGTCCGACAACACCCCGGATGTCGTCATCCTCGTCTTCAACGACCACGCCAACGCCTTTGGTCTCCAGATGGTGCCAACGTTCGCGTTGGGTATGTCTGCGGAGTACGAGCCAGCAGACGAAGGCTGGGGGCCTCGCCCCGTTCCAGCGGTCGTGGGCCACCCGGCGTTGTCGGCTCATCTCGCCCACTCGGTGATCCAGGACGACTTCGATCTCACCTTGGTCAACGAAATCCCCGTCGACCACGGCTGCACCGTTCCGCTCTCCATCATGTTCGGCCAACCCGAGGCATGGCCGTGCGCCGTTATCCCGCTCTTCGTCAACGTGGTCCAATATCCCGTCCCTTCCGGCCGTCGTTGTCTTGAACTGGGTCGAGCCATTCGCCGAGCTGTCGAGACCTTCGACGACGATCTCGACGTGCAGGTATGGGGAACCGGCGGGATGAGCCACCAGCTCCAAGGGCCCCGAGCCGGCCTGATCAACCAACCGTGGGACAACGCGTTCATCGATCGACTCGTGGAAGATCCCGAAGGTCAGGCCGCAGTCAATCATGTTGAGTACGTACGGGAAGCAGGTTCGGAGGGCATCGAACTCGTCATGTGGCTCGTGGCCAGAGGAGCCATGGGTGATCTGGCGGGAGGTGTCGCGCCCACCGAAGTGCATCGGCTCTACCACGTACCAGCGAGCAACACCGCTGTCGGTCAGTTGATCCTCGAGGACGCATCGGCCAGGCCATGACCGGTGTTCCTTGCATGGTGATGCGCGGCGGTTCGTCAAAGGGCGCGTACTTCGTCCGCAACGATCTCCCGACCGATCCGACACATCGGGACG
>CALHCB010000074.1 GCA_937930695.1 uncultured Acidimicrobiales bacterium
GGTGAAGCTGGATGGGAGGTGGCATCGATCGGACTGGTGACGCAAACCGCCGATGGTCTGCCGGTCGACAACATCGACCAGATCCTCGACCTGTTGCGAGCGGCTCCGTCCGCTGAAGTCACTCCCACGGGAACCGCCATCGAGGTGATGGGACATCAACTGGCTGGGTACGAGCTACGAGCCGATGAGACAACCGAGGATCGTTGGATCCTTTCCGCCGACCGAATCGGCAGCCCTCCATTTTCGCTTTTCGGCTACTTCCCCAACGCACGAATCTTCATGGGTGAGACTCCGGCGGGCATCCTCGTGGCCTCCAGTTCCGAAGCGAATGATCCAGCCGACATTCCGGCGATCGACGTTGCCCTCGGCACACTCATCGAGACGATCGAACCGACTGGCGACGGTCTCCAGTCGGCCTTGCCCGATGGACAATCGCTGGAGCCGGCTGATGTCCAAGAATCCAGCGCCGTCGGCGAACTCGACCCGGACGGGCCCGATGCACTCAATGCCGTCTTTTCGCCCGTCGAGCCCGGAATCTACCAAGTCGCGAACTTTGGGCACACGTTCGCCGTCGAGCTCGCCGAGCAGTGGTTCGTGCAACCGAACTTTCCCGGACTCGTCGTCTTGACCGACATGGCAAGCGCCGGGCCCGGTGACCGAGATGCCGTGTTTTTCACTGGTGTGATCGACGCGATACCCGTCGCTGCGGGCCCGGTACCCGCTGGTGACCCGGTGCCCGTGACCACGGCCGACGAGCTGATCGCCATCCTCGGCGCGCAGATCGAGATCTCGGGACAGGAGGAAGTCGACATCGGGGGCAAGACGGCCACTCGATTCGACGTGCGCATCCCCTCGGACGCGACCTGCTCTCAGGACGATCCCTGTGAGTACGTGATCCGATCGTCGTCGGGATTCGTGAAGCAGCTTCTGCCCACCCATGATCACAGGATCTGGTGGTTCGACGATGGCGTCGAGGGTCCATCGATGATCGTGGCGATGGCCACCAAAGGAGATCCCTTCATCGACAGCGCAACCGAAATGGTCAACACCATCTCGTTCAATTGACCTCGACGGTCCAAACCGGCCGACGGAGTCACCAGACTCCCGTGTCTGGATCTGGACTAGCGTCGCTGGCATGAGTTGGTTGCTCCAGGGAGCTACACATCGAACGGATCTGCTGAGCATGCACCCCGGCCTCGCCGCCGATCACAACCGCATTCTCGAAGAGTTATGGAAGAGCTCGCTCGATCCTCGCATTCTCGAATTGTGTCGACTCCGCACGGCCACGTTGCTTCGTAATCGCCATGCGTGGGATGAACCCCGATCTCCCGCCGCCGTTGCTGCGGGGCTCGATGAAGCCATGGTGCAAGACCTTGCGCTTTGGGTCACCGACGATCGGTTCGATGCCGCCACCAAGACGTGTCTGAAGCTGGCTGAGCAGTACGTTCTCGATGTCCACGGCATCACGGACGAACAAGTGACTGAGGTTGCCGCAGCCATCGGCAGCGATGGTGTGGTCACACTCACTACGGCATTGGCCACGTGGGAGATATCCCATCGCTTCGACAACGCCCTCCTCCCCCAGCCCGACCCAACGATCGGAGACCACTAAATGTCCACGACACCACGCCTCGAATCCTCGGCTCAAGGCAAGTCTCAGAACATTCGCACCGTTATGGGCCACAGCCCCAAGGTGCGCGAGGCCTTCGACACGATGTATGCCACGCTGTGGTCACACGGTGCCGCCCCGGTCGATGTGAAGGAGCTGATCCGGCTGCGAAACGCTCGGGTCACCGGCTGCGGGCTTTGAACACAGATTCGATTCGACCAGGCCCGTGAGGCCGGTCTCAGCGAGGATCTCGTCGATGGCATCACTGACGAGCATCAGGAGAGTCACCTGCCCGACAGCTACAAGGTTGCGTTGGCCTGGGCCGACACGCTGCTCGCCGGTGGTGCAGCACCGTCTCCTGGAGTTGCCGCTGATCTCCGGGCACATTTCACCGATCCGCAGATCATGGAACTCACTTACGCCATGGGCAGCTTCATCGGGTTCTCCAAGCAGCTGATCATGCTCGGCCTCGAACCAGAAGACATGCCTGTTCTGAGTGCTCCGATTCCGGGCAGTTCCTAGAACCGCTCCTAGGAGTGATGGCAGGAGCGAGCATGGCCATCACTCGAGTGCATCTCACAATCCTCTTTGATGAGTCCGAGGTACCAACGGTTGCCTCCAGCCGACGACGCTGGGACCCGGCCATGGCGCACGTTGTGCCGCCGCACGTGACCTTGGTGTACCCCGAAGAGTTCGACGACGAACGTCTGCTGGTGCAGCGAGCGACAGCAGCTGCCGCAACGTTCGGCTCCTTCTCGTTGACGACCAGCGAACTGCTCATCGGCGACGATCGGGGCGCGGGTGGAGTTTTCGTTTCGGTTCTGGACCCGACAGGGTCGTGGTCCGCGCTTCGTCGGGTACTCCTTCAGCCACCGTTCAGGGCCCGTGACGTGGCACCCCACTTCACCTTGGTCCACCCCCGAACGTCGCGATTGGGACCAGAGGCCGCAACTGCCCTCCTCGGCACGACGTTCAGCGGCCGAGCGCACGTCAAGGAGTTCTGCCTGACCTCTACGGACGCAACGAGCATGACCATTCGCCATCGATTCCGACTCACCGGCGATCTCGAGTGACGGCGCGCCGCGCCAAATCTTCGAAACGCTCGCCAGCTTGTTATCTACGAGGCATCCCATCCACCGCTCAGGCCGAAGAACTGGCCGGTCTGAAAGCTGGATTTGCCATCAAGCAGCCCGGCGCAGAAATGCGCAACTTCGCTTGGTTGGCCAAGACGACCAGCAGGAACGCGAGCTTCGATCTTGGCGCGGGTCTCCGGATCATCCGCTCCGGTGGCAGCTCGGAAATTGGGATAGTCGAGGAAGTTGGTGCCGACGGCGTTCAACGTCACTCCGGTGTCAGCGATCGAGAGCGCCGTGGCTCTGATGAGCATGTTTGCCGCGGCACGGGTTGCGCTGTAGATCGGCGCCTCCAAGACCGGCTTCGTCCCAGCAGCACTGGTCACGATGACAATCTGACCCGATCCGGCATCAAGCATCACGGGCAACACCGCTTGAATCACGTGCAGAACGGACTCGACGTTGTCGCCGACTTGGCTGCGCACCGTCTCCACCGAGGTGTCGAGGACTGGTCCGGCAACGATTGTGCCAGTACGCACACACACCGCATCGAGTCTTCCGAAGCGGTCCATTGAACGATCGACCAACGTTCGCATAGCAGTGGGGTCAGAGAGATCGGCGACACCGTCGACTGGCTCGACCTCGCTGCTGAGTTCTTCCAGTTCCGATGCCAGACCCGGAGCAGGCTCACCAAGCACGAGATCGTGATCTCGGCGGGCCAGTTCGCGGGCCAGGTCGGGACCAACATGCATATTGGCATCGGTAACGAGTGCAACTCTTCTCTTCACGACTCTTCACTCCTATTGCCCGCCAACACCGACATCACATCTTGAGCGCCATCTTCTGCTGCCGAACGAACCTGCTCGCCTTCCTGCCAGTGCTCCACCGAGCGATAACGAACAACCTGAAGCTCATCCCAACGGTCGTCAGCCACGAGACCGGGACCGTTCGCTGCCAGACGGAACACCAACTCTCCGGCGACAGCTGACATCGCATCGCTCCGTTCGGATTCGTTGCGCCGGATCAATTCGACAGCGAGGACTTGCTGAAGGTCGGCTTGTGCGGAGTCGGCTGCCTCTTGCGCGGTGATGTCAACGAGTGCGAATGGATACAGGAGACGAGCGGCGAGCCCCGCCGTTCGGTCAGGGATCGCAGCGGAGTAGTTGGGATCCTTCTGCATCTCGAGATAGGCCGAAGGCCGCGGGTAGTGCACCAACGCCACTGACTCCCAGGAGTCCGGGGAGTCGATCACGGGAGCCAGGTAGACCAGTGAGCCTCCCACCGCGGCGATCGATTGTGCTGCCACCTGGCCGTATCTTCCGTAGGCTTCTCGGCCCTCATCACCCGCATAGCGCAGGAAGTTGACCATGACGATCGGGTGTTCGTCCGACCAGGTCGCAAAGCCCTCAAGACTGGCCGCGCTCGCGTTGACTTCGATCGTGGGAGTAAGCGTCATGTGTGTTCTAGGTCCATCGGTGTTGAAGTCGGTTTCGGCCGGGATCGTACCGGTCCGCTCTCCAAGTCTGAAGCTCGCAAGGTGACCACGGACGATCCACACCCGCACGTACGCTGCCGATATGAGTGAGACCGCACACGTAGGCGACATTGTCGGCCGTATCCGCCGACGCTTGCTCGTCAATCAGTGGGTCGACCCCGACGAAGTCCTCGCTCACCTTCCTGATGGCGTTCGCCCTCACGTCGGCTCGAACGGCGGGGTCGTTGTCGGCTGTTGCATGATCGAAATCGAATCAGCTCGGCCTTCTCCCCTTCCTTCGAAGGTGGGCATCAGCATTCGAGCTGCCGCTCACCGGATCTCCGTCGAGGTGGGTGCCGCAGATAGTCCGACGCTCGCCGTATGGGTTCCCGTCAGGCATACCGATTCGCGAGTTGCAGTACTGACCGGTGGCCGCGTCTTTCCAGGGGTGCATGCTGCTGCCGACGTCAACGTGCAATCGGACGCTCGGCTCCTGTCGTGGACCCTCGCATGTGCAGCCCATCCGGCAGGGGACTTCGACATGAACGCTCGAGCTCGCACGGACCGGACGAGCGGCGAACCGAGCGAAGTCGCCGACATCGTGATTGGCACGGCGCTCGGTTTGTCACCTGGCCGACGCTCTGGCGAAATCGAGGCAGTCGAGATGCATCCGCTCGACAACCGGTCTTGCACGATCGAGGTCGAACATCTCGCGTCCGACTTCATGAGCAGCTTCCATTCAGCCGCTCCAGCAGAAAGCCTGTTGATGACCGACGTTGATGTCATCTGGCATCCAGCCGACTCGCCACTTGCTGAGGCGGCCTGACGCTCGTTGTCATACTCAGAACGGCCTTCGTTCTCTCACAACAAGACCATTAGTGTCCGCAACGTGACTGCACCGCTTGACGACATCAGGGTGATCGAGATCGACAATTGGATGGCCGCTCCGTCTGCCGGGGCGATCCTCGCTGACATGGGCGCCGATGTGATCAAAGTCGAACCGCTCACCGGCGACCCGATGCGCAACAACAGTCGGCCTCCGAGGCTGCCGGAGGAGACCAAGCACTACGACTACCAATTCGATGTCGACAATCGGGGCAAACGTTCGATCACCGTCGACCTCGAAACCGACGAGGGAGCAGCGCTGGTTCGTCGGCTGTGTGCAGACGCCGACATCTTCATGTGCAACCTGCTCACCCATCGCCAAGCGAAGTTCGGCCTCGACCCGAAGACAATGTTGACTGTCAATCCCAAGATCGTGCATGCCACGCTCACCGGATACGGCACGACTGGGCCTGAAGCGTGGCGCCCGGGATACGACGTCACCGCGTTCTTCGGACGTTCGGGAATCTACGACGCGATGCGAGAAGGCGAAGACGGACCGGTTCCGATGGCTCGACCTGCCCAGGGCGATCACACCACCGGTCTTGCGCTCGTTGGCGCCATCCTCGGAGCACTTCGTCTCGCCGAGCGGACGGGCGAGGGGCAGGTCGTCGAAACGTCACTCTACGAAACCGCCGTGTGGACCCAGGCCACCGACTATGCCATCACCGCACAGGACCGGGCACCGCTTCGCCCTCGTGCGCGGGAACGAATGATCATTCCCACGATGAACCGCTACCCCTGTGGCGATGGGAAGTGGTTGGTCATCAACATGCCTCAGGAGTCCGCATGGGTGAAGCTGTGCACCCTCATCGGCCTTGATCACTTTGTCGACGATGACCGTCTCCAAGATCTCCGCGGGCGCTTCCAGAACATGCCGGAGATCGTGGCCGCCATCGACGAAAAGTTGGCGGAGAAGAGCCGGGATGAGTGGGGCGAGATCTTCGACACCGAGAGCGTCATCTGGGGTCCCGTCCTCGGTCTGCACGAGGTGGTTGCAGATCCACAGGCTGAAGCATTGGGATTGTTTCCCACGCTGGAAGATCCCGAGATTGGCGAGTATCGATCCGTCGCACAGCCCATGAAATTCAAGACCGCCGATGTGGGTCCGCGAGGTCCCGCTCCGAAATTGGGTGAGCACACCACAAACGTCTTGCGAGACGCTGGCCTGGATGATGAAGAGATCGGTGCGCTTCGGGAACGCGGATCCATCGGATAACCAAGCATCGGTGCTGACAAGGTCAACTCAACGGGCGAAGACCTCGGTGTGGCGATGTGGTTCGAAACCCACACTCACGTAGAGATGGCTCGCAGCCGGGTTGTCTTGCTCGAAGGCGATGGAAATGCGCTCAGCGCCCGCCTGGACGAGCAGTTCTATTCCGGTCGTGAGAATATGACGAGCAAGTCCTCGACGTTGATGGTCGTCGGCAGTTCGCATGGGTTCGACAACGCCAATTGCTGTTGCTGGGTCATACCAAAACAACCCGTAGGCGGCGAGTTCGTCGTTGCCGTCAAGAACGAGCAGATCAAGGTCTGGCCGATAGAGCGACGTCTGCTGTAGTCGCTGTTCGATCCTTGGGCGTTGCTGCGGATGGCTCATGTGGTGCGGCCGATGCATCGTGTCGCTTCGACTGAGCAGCCGATAGGTCCCGTGAAGCGGGCTGGCTTCAGGCCGAGCGCCCGCCTCGAGCCAGCACTCAGCGAGGCCGTCGCCTTTGACGGAGAAACCGTTTGTCTCGAGCACGTCGCGCATCACGTCGTCAGAGCGATCGACCTCGAGCTCAACCGAAGTCATCCCGTGTTCGCCAACGTGGGCGAGGCCTCGTTCAATGACATGAGCGACCCACGCAGGATCGGCGTCGGGCATCAAGATGATCGTGAGTGTCGGGTCCTCATAAAGGAGAGACGAGCCGTCGCCGAAGTCCGTAACAATGACGGCGGCCTCTGGACGACCCTGGTCATCGAACCAGAAGAGCTGGCTGAGATCGTCAGTCGGGCGCGGCACACTCCACCAGAACTGGAGCTCAGCTGCCTCGAAGGAGCCGTGCGTCGGATGTGCGTTTCGTACTCTGTTCAAGAGCGATGTGACTGCGTCGAGATAGTCGAGTCCAGCCCGTTGTTCTTCTCGCATGCGGTGAAGCTACCTCTGGGGGCGACGGAGCCACGGTCCTTTTCTCGGTGCAGCTCCGACTCGTTGACACTAAAAGTGACCGTCGCCTACATTTGGTGGCTGAAGGCGACAAAGGTGGGGACCTCATGGGGAAGCGAATGGCTGTTGCCGCGACTGCGGCCTTGCTCGGATTGGGTGTCGCATCGACTCCCGTTCAAGCGGGCACATCATCGAACGGGACCAGCGGGTCGACGAGTTGCACCATTATCGGCACGATCGGCGATGACGAAATCGTTGGGACACCGGGCCCGGATGTCATTTGCGCCCGGAGTGGCAACGATGTGATCCACGGTTTGGGTGGCGACGATCTGATCTACGGCGGCCCGGGCGATGACCACATCGATGCTGGCGACGGAGATGACCGCGTATTTGGGCTCGAGGGTGACGATGTCGTGAACGGGGGGCCAGGCCGAGATCGAATTGGTGGCGGCTCCGGCAACGACTATCTGTCGGGCAATGAGGGCAACGACACGATCTGGGGGGCCAGCGGTGACGATGTCATCTTGGGTGGTGCGGGTTCTGACCTCGCGTTTGGCGATGACGGTTCCGATGTCGTGTATTCGAGCGGACCGGACGAGAGCGAAACGACTCCGAATCGCATCGGCGGCGGTCCGGGACACGATGAGTTGATCGGGTCCGATGGCCGCGATGTGATCTTCCCCGGACCTGACGGAGCGGACATCAATGCGGGCGAAGGGTCCAACCTGATTACTGGGCACGCTCTCGATGTGGGCGACCTGCGGGTTGTTGGTGGCTCGGGCGCCGATTGGGTCATCTTCGGTGAGTTTGGCGTCGGTCCCGATCCACGCACGTTTGGCCACATCGAGCTTGACCTTGGCGACGGCAACAACCGAGTTCGCCTCAACGCGTCTGCCAGTGCGCCAGATCTCGCAACATCTTCGGTTTCGATCAAGACCGGCGACGGAAACGACCGGCACGAGATTGAAATTGCGGGAACGATCGGCGGCGACTTCGTCATCGACTCAACCGACGGAAGGGACCTCGTCGCACTCCAGGGCAACGCAACTGTCGAGGGCGATCAACGACTCTCGCTCGGCGACGGCGGCAATGAGTTCATACTCGAGCAGTTCACTGTCGAAGGAGATCGCTTCGTCGTTGGCGGAGCAGGAGCCGACACGGTGGGCGTCAGTGCGTTCCAAATCGGATTCACCAGAGACCGGTTCGTCATCGACCTCATGGGGGGCAATGACCGCGTCGACCTCGATGGGTCGCGGAGCGGGCTCCTTCAGGTTGACCTTGGCTCGGGGGACGACATCGTCGTCGACGTCTTCGAAACGACATTCGACTTCGGCTCGTTCATCGACGGCGGTTTGGGCAACGACGAGGTGCGCTTTGGCGCAGACTCGTTCGTCCCCCGCTCCGAGGACAACACCGCTGCTCTTCCAGGCGTCGAGATCGTGTCGGGTCCATCGTGGGAGCGTGCGTGCGATCCCTTCTTCGGCCCCTTGATTGTCGACCCTCGATGCCCGTAGCCCGTCGCCGCTGACGAGCGCGACGATGCCGATGGCGATGGCGATGGCGGCTAGAAGATGCTGAAGCCGCCGTCGATCTTGATGACGTCACCGGTGTGCCACCGAGATGCGTCGCTCATCAGGTAGACGGCGATGGCACCGAAGTCGTCCGGCTGTCCCCATCGCCGCATCGGGATCCGTGGAATCACGTTGTCGACGAACTTCTGGTAGCCGAACGCGCCCTCGGTCATGGCGGTCTCCACCCAACCCGGAATGATGGCGTTGGCCGTGATCTTGTACCGGGCCATCTCGACGGACAGCCCCATCATCATGGCGATCATGGCTCCCTTGGTCGAGGCGTAGGCCTGCCCCTTGGGTGATCCTTGGATAGCGGTTCCACTCGACGTCAAGGCAAGTGTGCCGCCCTCCCCCTGTGCGACCATCTGACGGGTTGCTGCCCGAAGTGTGAAAAACACGCCGTGCAGGTTCACATCGATCACACTGAACCAGTCTTCGTTCGAGTGCTCGTGGAACGGCTTGGTGTTGGAACCACCAACGCCCGCATTGGGGAAGCACGCATCAATTCGCCCATAGCGTTCGATGACGGCGGCCATCGACTCTTCTACCTGCTCCTCTGAGGACACATCGCACTGGATCACCGACGCAGACGGATTGATCGCTTGCAGCTCGGTGATCGCGACAGCGTTTTTGTCGGGGTTGGTCCCCCAGATGCTGACGTCGGCTCCGGCGGCAGCGACGGCTCGGGCGAAGCCGAGGCCAATCCCACTATTGCCTCCGGTGATTACCGCTGTCTTGCCCGTTAGATCGAATCCGTCATAGGTCACGTTCGGATGCTAGGTACCTATTGCTCTGGCGAACAAACGATGCCGATGAGTCGAGGACCGTGTGGTCAGCTATCGATGACGTCGTTGGGCTGAAACGGCCCATAAGGACTCCACGCTTCGTCGAGGATGCGAGTCGGATCGCCCGTCCAGTCGAGCGAGTCGACCTGGCGTCGACTGCGGCGGCCGGTGAACGAGCGCAAGAAGTCGAATGGAGATGCACGCAACGCGACGCCGGAATCGGGCAACTCCGGATTGGCTGCGTTGTGCGACCCTTCGCTCAACTCAATGGCGACACCGAGACCGAGAATCTCTCCCACTCGATTCTGGAACACGCTCGCGTACTGACGCGCTGCGTCGATGGTGAAGCGATCATTCTGATCGATCGGCAATCCCAGGGCATGCTGCACGTCGTGCAGGTGCACGGTGAGATCGGCGGCAAGCCGAGTCGCCCACAGTGGTGTCTCCTCAGAGATTGCGCTCATCGCCGCGTCGTACTCCTGCCACTCAGCGCACACCTCATCGAGGGTCTTCGCCGACCGCAGGGCGACATGGTGCGACGTGCGTTCGTCACTGCCAAGCCCCTCGGTGATGCCGCTCGCAAGGTCGTTGTTGAGTCCGCAGACATGGGCCACCACGTCTTTCACAGTCCACTCCGGACACATTGGCACGGCGGTGGCGAGCTGTGAATCGTTGAGCTCGCCGATCATCTCGATCAGGTGATCCCGAAGCGCCGCGTAGTGGATCCAGGTCTCGTTGGCAGCTGGCTTGTCGCTCATCGCAGAATCGTAGGCTCACCGACGTTGTGAGACCCATCTGCTCCAGACTTATCACTCCCCCTCAACAACGCTGAACGGTGACTGTGTGGCAGGCCGCCTGCCTAGCCGGTCAAACTCTCAAGCTGGGTGGCGACGGCGAGTACGACATGGTCGTGCCAACGAGGCGCAGCAACTTGCACAGCCAACGGCAGACCGGTCTTCGGATCGGTGCCGAAGGGCAGGCTCAACGCTGGCCAGCCGGTGAGGCTCCAGGGAAGAGTGAACATGTAGTCCTCACCAACGAGCGGACGGTGAATCGGAGCAACGTCCGCAACAACTGGCCCCACCACGACGTCGAACTCATCGGATGCTCGCAACAAACGACTGGAGAATCGATCCCAATCGCGGAGCTGCTGGTCGCACTCCGCACCGGTCAACGTGGATCGTCTCCAGTACCGCTGGGAGATATCCAGTGACTCGGAGAGATCCAGGCGATCCACCTCACCGACATTGACGGCACCGAGTTGGACGAGCTGCGCCATCGCTCGATCGACGGCATCCGCAGTGGACGAGCCGACAGCCCAGCGCTCATCCGTTGACATCATGGCGATGCGCAGCCCATGCAACTGAACAGACCCGGCATCACCCAACCGAACGGGACAACACGACGGATCAACACCATCTGGTCCGGCGATCACGCCGAGCGCTCGCTCAACGTCCAAGACGCGTGCTGCCATTGGTCCGATCACCGTTCGCCCGTCTTCGTGGCCACCAACTCGCGGGAAGTGACCGGTTGTGGGTACGAGGCCATAGGAGGGCTTCAGGCCAACGACACCGCACCAGGCTGCGGGGAGGCGAATGCTCCCGCCAGAATCGCTTCCCAGTCCGAGAGTTGATGCGCCCCGACCAATAAGGGCAGCTTCACCACTCGATGTCCCCCCGGGAGTTCGGGTGGGGTCGAGAGGATGATGACACCGACCATGGATCGGGTGGTCGCCACCCGGTTGGGTCTTCGCTATGACGACGGCACCAGCTGCCCGAAGACGAGCCACCGCAGTTGCGTCACGCGCCGGTCGCCGACCGCTGGGTTCTGGATTCTCACCTTCGCAGGCAAATCCCGATGCATCGATCCAGTCCTTGACCGTAACGGTCCGTCCTGAGAGCACGCCGTTGTCAGACAACTCGTCGCCTGAGCCAGAACTGGTCGCCGCGAATTCGATGACCCCAACGTCGTCGCGACCGACAACCGCTCCGAGATCCTCGGCCTGATCAAGCGCGGCAAACGCTGCGCTCAGTGCAGTGGTTGGGTTCACGAGGCCAGCATGTCAGACGCCAAGCCCGGCCGCTTGCTCGGTGCGATGGCTCAGCTCTGTCGTTCGAGAACTCGCTGGAAGTCCTCGAACGTTGCAGTATCGATCACGTCGCCCTCGTCATTCATTGTCTCCCAGATCACCCCATCGCGAGCCTCCATCGAGAGCAAGACGATGGCGCCCTCCGCTCCGCCTTCTTCGGAGTGCAGGTGGTCCCCCTCGTTGCCTCCGAAGAATCCCGGCGGCCGGATTTGGTCAAGGTGCCACTCGTCGCCTGCAAGCTCCCACGTGCGATGTTCACCCTCGACTACCAGCGTGTCGGTCGGTCCAACATGGCGATGTGATGGGCAACGTGCGCCGGGAGTGAGACGGAAGTAGAGATCGACTTTCTGGCGGGTCTCGTTGACTCCAAGCACCCAGAAGTAGAGGCCTTCATATCCCTTGAACGCTCGCCAGGTGATGGCACTGTCGTCAATGCGCTGCTCGGGTCGGGCTGCGGTCTGAATCAGCATGTCGGTCATGAAATCGATCGTAGCGAAACGACGTGGTCGAGTTGAAATGGCACGGCGGCCTCACCATTTGAATCGGCGGGCCTCGGCGCATTGGAACGAGCCGCCCATGATGAGGCATCGTTGGGCATGACCGACTCACCGGCACCGGCAGTAAGAATCGATCCAGACACCGGGCTCAAACTGTTCAATACACGCGCCGGCAAGAAGTCCGAGCGAATTGCTGGCGGCGGTTACGGCGTCAACGCCGACACGTCAGCCAAGAAGCTGCGAGAGAAGCAGCCGGGTGCGGTTTTCGATGCGAATGAGCAGGCGAAGTATCGGGAGTTCAAAGAGGCACGCGTCGGGGCCGCCGACTACATGGCGGTGGAAGGCGACTTCGCCCACTACCTCGATGACGTGTATTCCGAGGATCCGATCGCTCGCGATTCGCTGAACGATGAGTGCGATGTCTTGGTTGTCGGGGCCGGCTTCGCTGGTTTGATGCTGTGGCATGAGCTCAGCAAGGCGGGGTTCAAAGACGTGCGCTTCTGCGAGAAGGGCGGCGACGTCGGCGGGACCTGGTATTGGAATCGCTATCCCGGCATCGCCTGCGATGTCGAGGCATACAGCTACCTACCGCTGCTCGACGAGATGGGCTATGTCCCAACGATGCGCTTTGCATCGGGTTTCGAGATTCTCGAGTACTGCCAGGCGATGGCCACCAAGTTCGGCTTCTACGACAAGGCTCTCTTTCATACAACCGTTGAACGAACGTCGTGGGACGAATCCACGCAACGTTGGACGGTCATCACCGACCGAGGCGATGCCATGTCGGCTCGCCACGTCATCCTTGCAAATGGCATTCTGACCAGCCCCCGACTGGCCCGGATCGAGGGCATGGAGACCTTTGCCGGAGAGACCTTCCACACCTCCCGGTGGCGCTACGACATCGACCTCACAGGCAAACGCGTCGGCGTGATCGGCACCGGAGCGACTGCAGTGCAGTGTGTTCCCGAGCTTGCGAAGGTTGCCGGCGAACTCACCGTGTTTCAGCGGACTCCTTCGTCTATCGACGTGCGCGATCAGAAGGCCACGAGCGAAGAGCAAATAGAACTGTGGAAGCAGCAACCCGGATGGGCGGCCGAGCGCCGCAAGCGCTTCTCTCGGATCTCGGCGGGTCGAGCGGCGATCCAGGGCAACGAGGACTACCTCGATGGCAAGGTCGACACGTTCCGCGAGCAGCGTTCGCACAACGAACAGCTGACGCCCGAGGAGTACCTGCAACGCCAGCTGGACTCGAATTTTCGGATCATGGAGCAGATCCGCAACCGGGTCGCCGACACAGTTGACGACGAGGCGGCGGCTCAGGCGCTCATGCCCTACTACCCCTACGGCTGCAAGCGGCCAGCATTCCACGACGAATATCTGCCGACCTTCAATCTCGACCACGTCACGCTTGTCGACTGCGCTCCGTTGGGAGTACAGCTGATCAACGAGCGCGGCGTCGTACACGATGGTGTCGAGTACCCGTTGGACGTCCTCGTCTACGCCACCGGTTTTCAGTGGATGGCCACTTCGACGTTCAACATGGTCGAGGGACGGGGCAGTCAAACGCTCAGTGAGAAGTGGGCGGACAAGGGAACGTCGACGTTCCTCGGCGTGCACAGCGAGGGCTTCCCCAACCTCTACATCATGACCGGACCCCAAGGTGGCGGAGGCAGCTTCAACTTCACCGATGCGATCGAGCAGCACGCTCGCTACATCACTTGGATGCTGAGCCATATGCGCGACAAAGGACACGCCGTGGTCGACGTGAGCGAAACCGACGAAGAGGCGTACGTCGCACACTGCGCCGAAGCCGACATCGCGACAGCCCCGTTACGCGACTGCATCAGCTACTACAACGGTGAGGGTGAAGCGAAGCCAGGGAGTCTTGCCTATTACGGCGGAGGCCAATGGCACAAGTGGCGGAAACGGGCCCAGGAATCGCTCGAGCCGTACGTCTTCGGCTAGCCAGGACGACGTGGGCGCCCGGATCACGAACCAGGTTTGTGAGCCATCAGCGTTGCTTGGTCGAGCGGTCTGCCGCCTTCGGGCGGCGGCACTACGCCAACTTCAATTTGCGTGAACCCTGCGTCTCGCAGCTCTTGCGCAATCGTCGCGGGAAAGAGCGCGTACGCAGTCACCACCTTGTGATCAAAGGCGGTCCCGTGTGCATCTTCAGTGACGGCCCCAAAGAACGAAACCAACACTGGCGCACCGGGCTCCAGCACTCGCATCCATTCTTCCAAGACCCCGCTGATGAGCGACGGAACCATGTGGATGAGCGAGTAGCGGGACACGATGCCGCCGAGTGACGAGTCGGCAATGTCGAGTGCCCCGAGATCACCCACATGAAATTCTGACTGAGGGAACGCTTGGCGAGCCTCCTTGATCTGCCCCGGCGAGATGTCATATCCAACGGCGGCTAAACCGAGTTCGGACAAGTGATGGACGACGGGTCCAGGGCCGCAACCAAGGTCAGCGACTGGACCGGATTGGGTCGCTGCCCCCGTCGCAAATTTGGCGAGCCACTCCCGGGCATTCGTATCTCCATCGAGACCATTGAGGAAGAGCTCGGCATACAACTTCGACATTGCGTCATAGGAGTCTCGAACTTCGTCAGCCATGCCCTGACTCTCCCATACCTCAGTCTTCTTCTTGCGGCCTTGGATGTAGCACAGCGTTGTCCCTCGACTGTGAGGAGATGCTGCTCATGACACACGCAATTTCTGAGCGTCGTGCAGAAGACTGATCCTTGCGAGCATGTGGGCGATCTCGGACTTCAGCGCCGACAACAGAGACAACAAGCTCGTCCCAGGCAGCCCACAGCCCCCCGATGCCCACGGTCAAGCCAGAACTCACCGCAACGACGAGTACCAAAGATGTTCCGCGTGCGCCGAACACCGCAGTCGCGATCCAGAGTTCCACGACACAGAGGACACCGACGGCCGAGCCGATCATTGCGACACGTCGGCCGGACCGGCGGACTCGGGCAAAGAGCCCGATGCCAACTAAGGAGAGGACAGCCGGTATTTCTGTGGCAACGAGCACCCAGTTGCCGTCGATGAATCCCCAGATCGCCCCGAGAAGGCAGGTAAACGCAACGAAAAAGACGATCGTGCTGGGAGCGAACCCCCCGATCGTCTGACCGTCCGAGTTCGAAACAGGACTGACTCGCGGTTCCGACGAAAGCAGCTCTTGTTCGTTCATGGGCGAAACGTACGATCTCAAGTCTCGTTGAGGTCAAGGAAGAACTTTGACACGGACCGCACACGACCAAACTGTGCCGCTGCCACCGGGCTCTGTCAGGAACGTCGGCGTCGATGTGGCCCCGCACCTAGGCTCGCCGGCCATGGCGAGCCATGCTCCAGACGGGTACCACTCGATCACCCCGTACTTCACGGTTGAGGACGCCGATCGACTCATCTCGTTTCTGGTCTGCGCCCTGGACGGACAGATCGTCAAGGAAGACCGCAATGATCGTGACCGAGTCCGACATGCGAGAGTTCGCATCGGCGATTCCATCATCATGTTGAATGAGGCCGCGCCGGGCTACGAGGCCAACCGGTCACAGATTCATCTCTATGTCACCGACGTCGAGACCGCGTTTGCTGCCGCATTACGCGAAGGCGCCACTGCGGTGATGGAACCAAACCTACGCCCCCACGGCGACCGGATGGCAGGGTTCGAGACCCGTGCGACAACACGTGGTGGATCGCCTCAGCGGCGGGCAGCGATTGACCGCCACCGGATCGGGGACACCGCCACGGTGAGGACGTGTCCACGTCCTGATCGGGACAGATGTCAGGAGCCGAGGATGTCCTCGACCGTGTCCAGCAAACGGGCGACGGTGGTGTCCGCAGCGGGCTCCCCGTCGAGGTGCTCGAACGGCCTGAACGCGTGGGCGAGGTAGCGAAGCAGGCGTTGGGCCCGCTCGGCCAAGGCCGGGTCGTGGAACGTTGGCGGATGAGGGAGGGCGAGCGTCGGGTCGAGGACCGCGTAGGCGGCGAGGGTTTCCCGGGCGGCGGACGCAATCTGCTCATGGCGAGGGTCAGGGTTTGAGCGAACGCTCGTGTGGCTCGGGTCGATGGCCGGCCAAGAGCGAAGCTGGGCGCGGGTTCGGTCGAAGGTGATGCGAGCATCGAACCCCTCAGGAATTGCGATCGGAACGTCAACCAGGTCCTGAGTGATGTTGGTGCTGGAACGGGTCGTTTCGCCAGGCAACTCGACCTGATCGCACCGGAGCGCGTGTTCGCTGTCGAGCCATCGGCCGGCATGAGGAAGTCGGCGCCTCGATCGACCACCGACCAGATTTCATGGATCGGCGGCGGCGCCGAGGCATTGCCGCTCCGGGACTCCTCGGTCGGGCTGGTGTGGTCAGCGTTCGCAACCCACTGTTTCGATCTGAACGCAGCCGCATCGGAGTTTGCTCGCGTTCTCAAGCCCAGTGGCCGAGTCCTTGTCTGGCATGCGTTTCCGGATGTTCTCGATGATCTCGCGTGGTTTCGGTGGTTCCCGGCCGCCCGGATCCTCGATGAAGAACGGATGCCGTCTGCATCGATGGTGCAGACGGCGCTCGAATCGGCCGGGTTCAAGCTCTTGGGCCGAAGCGATCATCAGATGCGGATCGCCGACAGTCTGACCGCGCTCGCTGACCGATTGGCGCACCGGTCGATCTCAACCCTGAACCTGATTTCAGATGATGACTTCGCCAAAGGCCTCTCAGATCTGCGGACCGAAGCCAGCCGTCCGGACCGAACGGACCCGGTGTTTGCATCCAATGTGCTGTTGTCATTCGTCGTTCGGTGATTCGCTGTGACTCGAGCTATCCAGATTGGCGAGTGCTTTTGACGGTCGTGGGCGAGCGAAAAGGACAGCGCTGGCGTCGCCATGCAACGCATACTCCAATCATGCAGATCATGAATGCAGCAGGCGTAGTTGCAGCAGTCGCCGAGCGACATGCGGAGATCGGAGACCTTCTGGCTCACACGCCTGCATCGGATCTTTCCGCGCCTTCGCTGCTCCCCGGATGGAGCCGGCTGACGATCGCTTGCCACCTTCGTTTCGGGGCCGAAGCGAACCAATCGATGACGTGTGCCACCTTGAACGGCGAGGATGCTCAGTACTACCCCGATGGGCGCGCCCAGCAGCGGCCGTCAACCTTGCGGCCAAGAAACGAGCAACCGAGTGAAGTTGTCGACTCGCTTCGCCTCGAGCAGGCGAACCTTGACTCGCTGTGGCGAAGGCTGGACCCCGACCAGTGGGAGCTCGCCATACGAGAACCGGCAGACAACGCGGACCTCGGGCCGATCACACTGGGGATGCTCGCGTTGCTCAGACTCACCGAGGTCGAAGTCCACGGCCAGGATCTCGACATCGGCTGTCGGCCGTGGAGCGAGGTGTTTGTCGACACTGGTCTGCCGATGCGTGTTCGCTGGCTCGCAACGCGACGTTCGAACCACGCTGCCACCGACGAGAGCATCCATGGGAGATGGGTGCTTCGCCCGACCAACGGAACTCCGTTCGCCATCACGGCGGCCAAGGACGGCGTGGTGATCTCTGAAGGGCCAGAGGCCGATGGCGATGCCGAGATCTCCGGTTCGAAGCGCGATCTACTCGCATTCCTTCTCGGCCGGGTCGAGGTCTCGGCCCTATCGGTCTCTGGTGACCGCCAGCTCGCAGAGTCCTTCACCGAAGCGTTTCCGGCACCGTGACAGAGCGAGTCGGCGTCCGATATCACCCCGCGGAATTGCCGACCGCGAGGAACCGATACGACTGCGCGACGCGAGCAGGTCAACAACAGTGCCTCGCACGCCGGAGAACACGTCTCTTTGGGAGGTACCGACGATGCCTACACCTGTTCGATTCGGTAGGCACGGGCTGCAGCATTGTGGAAGAGGTCGGTCTTCTCGGTCGATGAGTAGCCAGAGGCGATTCGTTTGAATGCGTTCCACAGAACGACATAGCCGGCGCCGCGTTTGTCAACCGGAAAGTTCGATTCGAACATGCAGCGATCTGGTCCGAAGGACTCAATGGCCCGTTGAATCGGCTCGGTCCACGCATCAGCCAGCTCGGTCGAGGTTGCCGGCGTTTCCCGCTTGTCCCAACGGAACCCCATCATCGGCATGCCGATGCCGCCCACTTTCAGATAGGTATTCGGGCACGACGCGAGTTCAGCTATTGCCGGGTACCAGAACTCCAGAATCTCGCTTCGGCGATTGCGGTAGGGACCCGTTCCGAGAATGAGCCCGAGGTGGTTGATCACGATGGGTGTCTCAGGACATTGTCGGGCCACCTCGACCAGC
>CALHCB010000075.1 GCA_937930695.1 uncultured Acidimicrobiales bacterium
CCTGCATCCGACCGACCGCTTTCGCGATGTTGGTCGTCAGGTCGCCGCTTCGTTCAACATCACTGTTCATGTGCAACGCAGCAATGATCGCTCGGAGGTCTCTCGCCACCGGTTGTTCACGAATCAACGTGTCGATGCAAAGATCCTCGACCTCTTGAGACAGCAGGTCGATCTCATCGTCGTCGATGATGAGCTGATCGGCATGGGCAACGTCTCGCTCCAACAGCGCAGCAGTGACTTCATCGATGCGGGACGCAACCATGTCGTTCATGGTGAGCAGATCGAGACGAATGTGGTCCAGCCGTTCGTCAAGGTTCGTGCGGATCGGGTTGGTGGTCATCGCGGCCTCTCGTCCTAGCCGAATCGGCCGGTGATATACGCCTCGGTACGTTCATCGGCAGGATTGCTGAAGATCACGCTGGTGTCGTCGTATTCGACAAGCTTGCCTCGTCGTTGACCGGTGGCTTCATCCGCCTCGGCGGTAAAGAAGGCTGTGCGATCACTCACTCGCGCGGCCTGTTGCATGTTGTGGGTGACGATGAGGATCGTGTAATCCTTCTTCATCTCGCCCATGAGTTCTTCGATGATTCCAGTCGCGATCGGGTCGAGCGCCGAACAGGGTTCGTCCATGAGAAGCACATCGGGACTCACGGCGATCGCCCGAGCGATACACAGCCGCTGTTGCTGTCCGCCGGAAAGCCCCAATGCGGACTTGTCGAGCCGGTCCTTCACTTCGTCCCAGAGTCCTGCGCCCCGCAACGAGGTTTCGACCAGTTCGTCCATCGAGCCGCGGATCCCGCTGATTCTGGGGCCGTACGCAACGTTGTCGAAGATCGACTTCGGAAAGGGGTTCGGTTTCTGGAACACCATTCCGATACGACGCCGAACGGCGACTGGATCGACCGCATCGTCGTACAAGTCGATGTCGTGATAGAGGAGCGAGCCCTCGACTCTGGCCGAATCAATGAGATCGTTCATGCGATTGAAGCACCGAAGAATAGTGGACTTTCCACAACCCGAAGGTCCGATGAATGCAGTGATCTCGCCTTCCGCGATGTCGAGATCGACATCGCCAACCGCTCGAAAATCCCCGTAGTAGACCGTCAGGCCCCGTGTCGTAAAGACGCTGTTCACCGCAGACGACGGTAGCTGCTCATCGTCTCGGTCTCCCCGATTCGTCTCAATCACTCGCGTCTCATTCATGCCGGTCCTACTCATCTCATTCCAGTCATCGGCCGAGCCTCTTCGTGATGCGCGCTCGGGCCACGATGGCGACGAGGTTGATGAAGAAGACAACAACCAATACGACCACGCTGGCCGCCGCCGCATGCCCAGCCCATTGGTCCGCTGGCAACTTGGCGAAGTTCGCAACGTTCATCGGCAGGGCGGTGAACGCACCTTGAAACTGATCGAGAAATCCCTGGAACCCTGTGGTGTAGAACGCGGCTGCTCCAACGACGAGCAACGGGGCTGCTTCTCCGAGTGCCCGTGCAATCGACAGCACAGAACCGGTCAGGATGCCGGGCATTGCTGAAGGCAGCGTTTGGGTGCGAATGACTTCCCACTGGGTTGCTCCGAGACCATAGGCGCCATCGCTCAAGGAGGACGGAACGGCCCGAATCGCTTCGCTCGCCGTGATGATCACAATCGGCAACACCAAGAGCGACAGCGTCAATCCTCCGGAGATCACCGAACTTCCACCGGTGATACCTCGCAGCGTGTTGACGAACACGGCCAACCCAAACAATCCGTAGACGATCGATGGCACGCCAGCCAGATTCCGAACCGCGATCTCAACGGTCCGCGTCACCGGGCCTCCGTCGGCGTACTCCTCGAGGTAGACCGCCGCTCCAATTCCAATCGGGAAGGCAACGACCGAAACGATGGCCGCGATCAACAGGCTTCCCCGGATGCCCTGTACGACGCCAGCCTTCACGGGGTCGCTCGACGATGGATTCGACAAGAATCCCCACAACCGGCTCGAGAGCACATCTGCTCCATCCGCGATCACACTCAGTAGAACAGCGAAAACCATTCCGATGGCCAGCGTGACGGCGAGCAACAGCAAGCCGAGAAACACTTGGCCCCGAACGTCAGCAGATCGGCTCCGCTGCAAGGACCCGAGCGTTGGCTTGTCCGGGCGACCAGCAGGTTTCACAGACATCAGTACTCCTGCCGGAATCGACGAACGATGGCATCACTCAACACGTTCAAGATCAGCGTCACGAGGAAGAGCAAGGCCCCGAGAAAATACAGGCTCTGAAACGCAATACCCGAACCGGCGACGCTGTCGGTCCCTGCACCCAGAGAGGCCATGGCCGCAGTAATTGTTTGCCCTGGTTCTGTCGGATTGGCCTCAAAGATCGCTCCACCAGATCCGCCGGCGGCGATGAAGACCACCATCGTCTCGCCAATCGCGCGAGAGATGCCGACGATGAACGCGGCCGAGATGCCGGAGATCGCGGCGGGGAACACGACCCGAAGCGCCGTCGTCACCGGACGGGCACCCAACCCATAGCTGGCTTCGCGTAGCTCGCGAGGAACCGCTCGCATCGCGTCCTCCGAGATCGAAGCAACGATCGGCACCGTCAAGATCCCGACCGCAATCCCCGCGCTGATCAAACTGAAAATTCCGAAGTCGATCCCGAGCGATCCGCCAACCGGCTGCAACACCGTCGGCGAAATGAACGAGATAGCGAAGAATCCCAACACAACTGAAGGAATGCTGGCCAGTGTCTCGATCGCTGGCTTCACCACACCCCGAAGTCGGGGGCTGGCGTATTCCGAGAGGTAGATCGCCACGCCGAGTCCAACGGGACCAGCTACGAGCATCGCGATCCCGGTGATCCAGAGTGTGCCGACAAATAGGGTCGAGAGGTCGAACTTGTTTCGGCGGGGGAACCAGCCGATGTCCCGCAACAGACCCCACTCAAAATCGCTGGCGGCGACGAACTCCCATGCTTCACCGAAAATGACCCGGATGATGTAGGCGCTGATGATCACCGAGGAGAACCCTGCCAACTGCAACAGTCGCTTTGCTCGACGGTTCTCGGCAACTCGTTGCCCGCTCAGCTGAAGATCGCTCGGCTTGGTGAGAACCGGAAGCTCCACGGATGCTTCTCCCGCCAAGGACTGAGTGATCGTTGTGCCCGCAATCAGATCCCACGGAGCCCGACGATCCGGCATGGCGGCAATCACGAAGCCTGTCGTGACCATCAAGGCCACGCTGAGCCACACATTTGAGTCGAGAATCAGGAAGGGGATGCCGAACAAGATGCCGAACCGCGTGAATTGCCGGACGGCGATGCAGCTGAAACAGGCTGGTCTGCCTGCAGCATCGGCGATGAAGTGATCAACGTAGGAGCCGACAGGCCCCTGCGCCCCCGCCCAATTCCACCCGGTCCACGCTGCATAGACCACAAAGCCGATCCACCAGTTCGACAGACCGAAGTCGGTGATCGGTCCCGCAACGTAGTACTCGACGATCGCGACCATGATCACGATGACGAGGTACAGAATGACCTCTACCCCTGCCACAACGCCGCGCGAGGTGAGCGTCGGGAGGACCGGGGACCACGGGGCGGTCTGACCGCTTGTTTTGACGTCTTGGTCGGGTCGCATCGCCGTAGCCATCTACTCGTACTGACGCCCGGTGAGACGGTCCGCCCAAATCGACTGCGCCTTCGCCTGTCCTTCGGCCGGCAGATCGATGTATCCGACGGCCGAGACAGACTCGAGGCCGACATCGCTCATCATGTAGTCGACGAAGTCCGCTACGCCCGGCTGATTCTGCGCCGCGTCCGCATTGATGTAGGTGTAGAGGAACCGGGCAATGGGAAAGTCCGCGGAGGCGATGCTCTCGGCTGTTGGAATCACGCAATTGCCGCCGTCTTCGACCGAGACAGCGAGCAGCTTTGCTCGGCCGGCGGCCTCAGACTCCTGGGCGTATGCGTATCCGACCCAGCCGAGGGAGTACTGGCTCGCCTCGATGCCTTCCATCACGACGTTGTCGTCAGGACTCGAGGTGTAGTCAGGCCGAATTCCTTCGCTGAACTCTCGGCTCTCGGGATCAAGCCCCGTCTTGCCCTTGACCACGGACTCAATGACGATCTCAGCGAAACTGTCGAAGGTTCCGGATTCCTCGCCGGGACCAAAGACATCGAGCGGGATGTCGGCGAATTCTTGTCCGCCCCAAGTGCCGGTCAGTTCGTTGGCGGCCGACCATGTGTCGGTTTGGGTGGCCTCCTCACTCAAGAGGGCATAGAGATCGTTGAACGACAAACAGGCAATCGCATCGTTTTCGGGGGAGGTGATGACGCTGATGCCGTCGATCGCTCGGCGAATCTCGATGAACTCGATGCCCGCTTCCTCGCAGATGGCAATCTCTTCGTCCTTGAACGACCGAGATGCATTGGCGATCGGGACCTCGCCGGCGCAGAACTTTTTCGCTCCGTCACCTGAGCCGGGGCCCTCAACGGCAATTGCGATGCCGGGGGCGAGCGACTCGAACTGCTCCGCCTGACGTTGCACGATCGGGAAGACCGTTGATGAACCGGACACGAGGAACTGTCCTTCAACCGTGTCAAGCGACTGATCCGGTGTCCCAACCCCGGCATCGGCAGAGTCGGCGTCCGCAGATGAGTCACTCGCCGAGGATGAGGAGTCGGCAGCGACGTCTTCGCCACCCACGGCATTGACCACCAGGGAAACTGCCGCAAATACAGCAACCAACGCAAGCAATTTCGCCATGCATTGGAAACGATCCCCCGTCGTCGGATCGAGATTGCCGTCCGCTTCGCTCGCCATGGTGGCAAACGTAACCCTCCGTCAGCGAACGGCTACCCAAGGGAGAGTGAACAGAAGGTAAACAGATGTCGAGTCGATTTTGGCGCAGTCAGCCAGCAGGCTGGGCCAGGAACATTTGCACCGCGAATCCCACGACGCCGAGATGCTCTCGGGGGTAAACGTAGACTGCACCGGTCCACGGTCCATTGCTCACGTCCAGTCGCGTCTCGAGCGCGAACCCATCAGCCGAGCGCCCAAAACCCGCGGCCGCCAGGGCGTCACCGCCATACAACTGCTCGATCGCCTCTCGTGACTCCTGCGGATAGTGAACCTGCAGCTCGACGTACCCGTTCTGCGCAGGTGTCCCGCCCACCACGACCTGACCAACACCCTCTCGATAGTTGATCATCACGCCCCCCGGAGGCAGAGGGAGAGCGGAGATCCACTGAGGAAGAGTCATCTCGGCAACGGTGAAGACTGATTCATAGTGGAGGCTCGTATTCGCAGGCCCCGGAGCCGCAATTGCTCTGACGATGAACTGACTGTCCGATCCGTCTTTGGGAACAAGGGTCGAGCTCAACGCGTCACCTTCGTCGCTTACGAACGCACTCTCCCAAGATGTGGCCGGGTCAGCGTCGACCGTGTCGTTGAATGCGCTCAGCGTTTCGAAGTTGATGACATCATCTGTCCCGACGGTTCGGGATTCTCGGATGATGCCTTCCGGAGACATCGTCGCTGAGACGAAGGTTCCGGTTGTGTTTCCCCCGAAGATGGGAACATCGGCTGGCATCGAAAAGACGTCGAAGATCAGCGATGCCGCATAGGGCCGACCCGTCACTGCGCTGAGCTCAGTCATGCGCTGATCGAGCGTCGGGATCAATTCGATTGCCGGGACGGCGACGACCGTCGATGTTGATGCAGCAGTTGGCGAGTCACCGTCAACGGACTCCTCGCCACCCGTCTCGCCGTCGATCAAGTAACCGGTGGCATCGCCATCGCCTGGTTGTGAGGTGGTCGACGAATCGTCATCCGAGGAGCCAAGGCCGAGCGCACCGCAACCGGTCGTCAGACTAAGCACCGAGACGAAAAACACCGGCAGCCAGCGGCAGCCGGTTCCTCTTGATGGTCGTGTTCCCTCCAACATTTGTCCCCCTCTACTTCGACGATCTTAGGGTCCACTGTCCGAGGTTGTAGAGCAAGCTCGCCCCGTCACACCGGCCCGGGACGAAGATGCAACCCAGCTCCAGCGGACCAATCGGAGACGAACCGATAGCGATCGCCTCGAATGGTGGTTGTTCTCCATTCAACCGCTCGATCGCCGGCGCAACCGAGTCGCTCGAGATAGAACGCAGCGTCGACTCGCTTCAAATCAAGCAATTTGCGGTCAGCCGGGGTCGGGAGAATCGGCATCAGGCGCTCCCAGCCCTGATCAGGAACCGGTGCCCCAATGCGTTCCAACTCCGAGTAGAGCGCCGTGTGGCTCCAGTCGACGTCGAGAAGTTCAGCCGCAAGCTCATAGAGCAACCAGGCCCGATCAACTGCCAAGGGCGCGCCGCCAGCCATCCGCACCCGCTCGAGCAGGACGAGTTCGGTCTCTTCAGCCACACCGAGATGACTCGCGGCCGCTGTGTCTGTCACGACTTCCAGCCGCAACACCCGACTCGTCTGCTCCACACCTGCGGACTCAACGGACTGAAACAGGCTGTAGAGCGTGCCCATCGGCTGTTCGAATTCGGCTCGATTCACGACCGTGCCTCGACCGCGTTCCCGCTTCAGGATGCCCGTCTTGTTCAGATGCCGAATGGCCTCCCGAACGGTGTGCCTGCTGACGTCGT
Organism: uncultured Acidimicrobiales bacterium; assembly: GCA_937930695.1. Lineage (GTDB taxonomy): Bacteria > Actinomycetota > Acidimicrobiia > Acidimicrobiales > SZUA-35 > CALEWY01. The sequence continues at coordinate 6,621 of CALHCB010000075.1, forward strand.
ACTCCCGCGTCAAGAGCAAGTCAGTGGGAAATGCGTCGTCGAACTCGCCTGCTTCCAACCGAACCAGAAGGTCGGCTTCCAGCTGTGCCCAGAGGGGCATCGGACTGGATCGATCAAGCGGAGAAGCAGCCAAGAACTAGAACCTAACCGATGAGAGGCCCACACTCAGAACTCGATCTCTGGTCGAACGCGTGGTGGGGAGGCTGATGTCGGACTGGCGAAGCATCAAATCGACTCAGACCGACCGGTCGATGCCGGACCAGGTCGTTGCATAGTTCTGCTGCCGCTCTGGCCGGCCAAGAGCCCATTGGCTGGGCAACCACGCGTATCGCGACTCGAGCATGAAACTCAAGAACGGCTCCATCCGGCGGGGTTCAAGCGACTCGCTGGAGCCACGTTCGAATGATGCCTGATCTGGCCCGTGGGGCAGAAACGCATTATGGATGCTGACACCGCCGGGTGCGAAGCCGTCGAGTTTGGCGTCGTAGACCCCTTCGATCAGTCCCATCAGCTCACTCATCACATTCGAGTGAAACCAGGGTGGGCGGAATGTGTGCTCTGCCACGAGCCATCGTTCGCGAAACAGAACAAAGTCGACGTTGGCCGTGCCCGGCGTGTCAGAGGCCGAGGTCAGAACCGTCCAGATCGATGGGTCGGGATGATCAAACAGGACCGGCCCAATCGGGCAGTAATCCCGCAGGTTGTATTTGTATGGGGCGTAGTTGCCATGCCAAGCAACGACGTCGAGTGGCGAGTGTTCGAGCTCGGTCTCAAACAAGTTGCCGCCATATTTGAGAACAAGACGAGACGGTTCGTCGCCGTGTTCTCCTTCGTAGGCGGCAACCGGGTACCGAAAGTCACGCGGCATGGCGAGCGCATTGAGCCCGATCAGGCCTGGTTCCGGCAGGGTGAATGGGGCACCGTAATTTTCACACGCGTAGCCGCGTGCCGAGTCACCCATCAGTTCAACCCGAAACTTCACGCCTCGAGGCACGACCACTATGTCTGCTGGTTGAACCTCGAGGACACCCATCTCGGTGACCACACGCACTCCGCCGGACTCTGGAACGATCAACATTTCGCCGTCGGAATCGACGAAGGTCTCGTTCACCATCGAGCGTCCCGCTGCGTACAGATGCGTCGCGGCGCCGCACTGCAAATGGGCATCACCGTTGGACGCGATCGTGCGCAGACTGCTCAGCCATGTCTGATTCCGCCAGGTTGCGTCCTCGTCCGGGTCAAACGGCTCGGGCCCCCAACGCAACTGCGAAGCCGGAGTTGGATGTTCGCGGTCGGGCGCAGTGCGGAACAGCCCAGCATCGATGGGTCTGAGATCGCTGAGATGACGAACGGAAGGGCGAAGCCGATACAGCCAGGAGCGAAGGTTGGTCGCCCGCGGAGCAGTGAAAGCCGACCCGCTGAGCTGTTCGGCAAACAGACCGTCGGCGACGTTCTGAGGCGAGTTCTGTCCACTCGGCAGGACCCCCGGTCGCGCTTCGGTGGCGTGTTCATTGCCGAACCCAGTCAGATACGAGACAGTCACCGGACCATGATGACACCGAAGTCGATGCAGAGCATGCCGGCGTTGCCAGCACGAAAAGCCTTCTCCAAGACGACTGGAATGGAAACTTGATAGTTCTTCCATTCTGCTACGTTTTCAGGCATGTCCGTCGGATCCATCTCACGTGCCTTTCAACTTCTCCGAGCTGTCCCAGACACCGACGGGACGCTCTCCGCTCTGGCAACCCAAACTGGGATTCCGATCGGCACCGTCTCCAGGCTGATGGGCACGCTTGAACAACAGGGCGCGGTTCTTCGCTCTGAGAAGGCGTACCGAATCGGCCCTGCAGTCACGGCTCTTGCCGCCGCCGAACCTGCTGCGTACGACCTTGGGTCCCTCGCAACACAGCACCTTGGCGAGTTGGCCTCTCAGACGAATGAGACAGCGGGAATGGCCCAATCTGTCGAGACTGATCTACTGCATCTCTCCCAAATTGCAACCGAGCACGACGTCGCAGTTCGAGACTGGACTGGCGTACGAGTCCCAGCCCATTCCGGCGCCATCGGTGTCGTCATGATGGCGTATTGGCCAGAAGAGCAACTCGACGCCTACCTCGAATCTGAGCTCGACGTCTTCTCACAATGCACGGTGACTGACTCAGCCGCGATTCGCCAACGACTCGCAACCGTTCGCTCCGTCGGCTGGCTCTGGACAACTGATGAGTACGCCACCGGTGTCACCACCGTTGCCGCTCCAATTCGAGATCGAACCGGTACAGCTGCGGGCGCTCTTCACGTTCATGGTCCTTCCTTTCGGTTTCCGAGTCCCGACACCGCCCAGAGCAGACGCCGCATCGGCAGCCTCGTTCAGGAACGGGCCGATGCCGTTAGCGGCGTGCTCGGCTGGAAGCAAGGGCGATGACCAACGACTCGAATCCCGAAGACCGCAACCAGACCTCTCCGAACACGCCCCGCCGGCGTGGTGGGCGTTCTCGGACCGCGGGCGATGGTCCGGCACCCGTCGCCCAGCCTCCGTTTGCCCACCATCATCGGTGGTTTGCGCCAACCCGCGCCGTCTCTGACGATCACCTCGAAGCCATCCACATCGCCTCACTCTCGGTTCTGCAGGACGTCGGGATCGACGTGTTGAACCCACAGGCCCGCAAGCTGCTGATCGAGGCTGGCGCAATGGGTACCGCTGATGCCGATCGCATTCGATTCGATCCAGAGATGGTGATGGCGTGCGTAGCGAGCGTTCCGTCCGAGTTCGATCTGCATGCGCGCAATCCGGCGCACACGGTGACGCTGGGCGGCGACAACGTCGTGTTCAGCGCGGTGGCAAGCCCACCAAACGTCTCGGACGCACACGGCGGTCGAAGAACGGGCAACCAACGTGACTTCCAGAACTTGGTCCGACTGTCTCAGCATCTGAATGCGATACAGATCCATGGCGGGTATCCGGTCGAGCCAGCTGATGTGCATCCTTCGGTTCGCCACCTTCATGCGACGTTCGACCTACTCACGCTGAGCGACAAGGCAGTCAATGCCTACAGCCTTGGGGCAGAACGCAATCAGGATTGCCTCGAGATGGTTCGCATCGCTCGAGGTCTCACCGATGCTGAGGTGGAGACGGAAACGTCGATCTTCACGATCATCAACACGTCCTCACCGCTCCGACTCGACATCCCCATGTGTCAAGGGATCATGGAATACGCCAAACGAAATCAGGCGTCGGTGATCACCCCGTTTACCCTTGCTGGCGCCATGGCTCCGGTCACCCTCGCAGGGGCTGTCGCCCAGCAGAACGCAGAGGCACTGGCCGGCATCGCCCTCAGCCAGATCGTTCGACCGGGATCGCCCGTTGTGTATGGAGGGTTCACGTCCAACGTCGATATGAAGTCGGGCTCGCCCGCCTTCGGAACGCCTGAGTACATGCAGTCCGCCATGCTCGGTGGTCAGCTCGCCCGACGGTACGGATTCCCCTACCGATCATCGAACGTGAATGCGGCGAACGCCGTCGATGCCCAGGCCGCATACGAGTCCGTCTTCGCCCTCTGGGGTGCCGTCATGGGTGGCGCCAACTTGGTCTTTCACGGAGCCGGGTGGCTCGAAGGTGGTCTCCGAGCATCGTTCGAAAAGATGGTGATCGACGCCGACTTGTTGCAGATGGTCGCCAAGTTCCTCCAACCACTCGTGGTCGACGACGCCACCTTGGCCCTCGATGCGATTGCCGAAGTCGGTCCCGGCGGGCACTTCTTCGGGACACAGCACACCCAGGACCGATACCGGTCGGCCTTCTTCGCTCCCATGATCTCAGACTGGCGCAACTTCGAGACGTGGGAAGAAGCCGGCTCCCCGACAGCTGACCAGAAGGCGGCGGCTCTCGTGCCGACGTTGCTCGACGAGTACCAAAAGCCCCCAATGGATGATGCGATCCTCGCCGAACTCACCGAGTTCGTTGCCCGACGAGTTTCTGAAGGCGGTGTCGCGACCGACTTCTGAGTAGTTTCGAGGAATGGCCGATTCTGAACCGCTCGTCATTCGCGAAGACCTCGACGGCATCGCAACCCTTACGTTGAACCGTCCCGACAAGCTCAACGCCCTCACACCGGGCTCATTCGTGGCCCTTCGTGAACACCTCGATGCGATCGCGGCCGACACCACCATCGGCTGCGTCGTCTTGAAAGGCTCAGGACGATCTTTCTGTGCCGGCCACGATCTCTCATCGATCTCTTCTGGAGAGCGGGCGCCGAGCAAGCACTATGAGCCAGAAACCGTTGATGCCCTGGAACGAATGCCGCAGCCCACAATCGCTCAGATCCACGGCCACTGCTTCACCGGCGGCCTCGAACTGGCGCTGGCCTGCGACTTCATGATTGCGGCTGAATCGACCAAGCTCGGCGACACCCACGGCCAGTGGGGACTCGTCCCCGTGTGGGGCATGTCCGTCCGCCTTCCGGAACGAGTTGGTCGATCGACAGCTCGTGAGCTGATGTTCACCAGTCGGCGTATCAGCGGGACCGAGGCGGCAGAAATCGGCCTGGTAGACCGAGCTGTGCCCGACAGTCTGTTGGGCGAGGTCGTTGCGGTTCTGGCCGGCGAAATCCTCACCAACTCACGAGGCACGAACCGAATCGTGAAGCAGCTCATGGCAGCCCACACCGACATGGGTCGCACCGAAGCCCTGCTGCATGAGCGATCGATGCCATTCGGTCGGGCAGAAGACATGGCCGATCGGATGGCGGGCAACTAGCCACCAGCCATGACGGATCCAACTGCAGAACTTCCTGACTTTCCTGGTCGAGACGAGCTCACAGCTCTTCTCGTTGAGGTGCTTCCTGACGGTTGGCGTCAGGCGGTGGAACAAGGCGACGAGGCCTCCGTTCTCGAACTTCGAGCCACCATCGACAATCCTGCGATCGTTCGAACCCTCGGCGAGGCAGGCTGGGTCGCCCCGCACTACGCACCCGCCCACGGTGGTCGAGGGCTGAGCCGCGCTGAAGCTCGAAACGCGCTGACCCTCCTGCAGGTCTGGGAGGTCCCGCACGTGCCACGGGGCTCGGGTCTACCACTTGCCGCACCGACCATTTCTGAGTGGGCCAGCGACTCGACGAAAGCACGACTGCTCCCCAAACTCCTCTCCGGGGAAGAGCGGTGGTGCCAGCTGTTCTCTGAGCCGGGCGCAGGATCCGACATGGCCTCACTGGCAACAACGGCAGTTCGAGATGGCGATGAGTGGATCATCAACGGTCAGAAGGTGTGGACCACATTCGGTCACGCGGCCGAAATGGCGATGCTGATCGCTCGAACAGATCCTGATGCCGCGAAGCATCGCGGCATCACCTATTTCGGCATGGACATGCGGGCGCCCGGTGTCGAGGTCCGTCCGCTCATCAACATGGCGGGACAGCTCGAGTTCAACGAGATCTTCCTGACCGATGTCCGTGTGCCTGATCTCAACCGCATCGGCGAGGTCGGCGAGGGATGGCGCGCCGCTATGACAACTCTGGGCGCCGAGCGACACGCCTTGTCCGGGCTACGAAAGAAGAAGCGGAAGTCGAGCGACGAGATCCTCGGGGGCAAGCCACTCCAAGAGGTACTGGCCATGGCCGTCGACTCCGGAGCGACCCACGAGCCGACAACTCGCCAGGCACTTGCCCGACGACACATCGAAGGACAGCTGCTGTCGCTCACCGCGCAACGGGCAAGAGCCCGGGCGGCGGCTGGGCAACCGGCGGGTCCGGAGGGTTCGATCTCGAAGATCGCCAAGGCCGCCAGCAACCAACGCTTACAAGAGACCGCCCTTGCGGCGCTCGGCGCTGATGCGACAGCCTGGCCCGAGGGAGACGACGGGGCCGGCCAATGGATCGAGCAGTTCCTCCGCACACGGGCCAACTCCATCGAAGGTGGCACCTCGGAGATCCAGCGCAACATCGTGGGCGAACGAGTGTTGGGCCTGCCTCGGGAGCCCGATCCCTACAAGGGCGCTGCGTGGAAAGACACCCCACGGAGCTGACTTGTCCAGCGTCGAGAGATAGCTCGCTACTCGGCTGAGCCCGAGCTTTCGAGCTCTGACTCGGCTCCTGGCCACGCAATAAAGAGCGACCACATGGAAACCGTGCTCATGCTGGCTACCAGAATCGAAAGTCCGATCGTCGCTGGGAATGCGAATCCTGGCTCTTCTTTGAAGAGCATTGCTGTATGCGCCAGCCCGACACCAACACCGAGCACGGTCATGAAGGCTGCGAACCGAAGGACGCTGTAGGCAGTCTCGACGAGCGGCCTTTCCAGTGAGGCAGGCAATCGACCCAAACGACCTAGTTGAAGTGCCAGTCCACCACCAACGAAGGGCCCGATGGCGAGAAGGGTGAAGACCG
>CALHCB010000076.1 GCA_937930695.1 uncultured Acidimicrobiales bacterium
ACCGGCGGCGTACCACTGACAACCGCGTTGTTGGCGTATTGATCAGCCGTTGCCGTACCGGTCGCCTCGAAGTTCCAGGTCTCATCAAGATCCAGCAGATCATTAGTGTTGGCGTCACCAGACACATACGTCGCCGTGACATCGTCAGTCAGATCCGCAGGCGTTCCGTTGTCATCAACAACCGACACATCAGACAACGCAACGTTGCCGGGATTGGTCACCGTGTAGGTCCACGTGACAGCTCCGCCCAGCGGCACATAGACGCCCGGTGCAACCGAGCTATCGACCGTATTGGTGCTCTTGACGATGGCAATCTCTGGATCAGAACCAAAGTAGAAATCGTCATCATCGTCAGTGACGGGATCAGGTGTCGTGGTCGAACCATCAGGATTCGTCACAACCGGCGGCGTACCACTCACCACAGCATTGTTCTCATACTGATCAGCCGTTGCCGTACCGGTCGCCTCGAAGATCCAGGTCTCATCAAGATCCAGCAGATCATTAGAGTTGGCGTCACCAGACACATACGTCGCCGCAACATCATCGGTCAGATCCGCTGGTGTTCCGTTGTCATCCACAACGCCGACATTTGAGAGAACCACATCACCGGGGTTTGTCACCGTGTAGGTCCACGTGACAGCTCCACCCAACGGCACATAGACGCCCGGAGCAACCGAATTGTCCACGCCATTCGTCGCCTTCACGACCGCGATTTGTGGGTCAGCGACGATGTAGTTCGAGGGGTCCTCGGACTCAATTGGCTCCCCGGCGACCGGATTGCCTTCAGCATCGGTCGTAACTGGGCCCCGTCCGGTTGCCACTGCATTGTTGCGGTAGGCCGACTCCGTTGCCGTTCCGTTCGCTCGGAAAACCCACGTCTCGTCGACGTCGAGAACTCCGTCGTTGTTGGTGTCGCCAGAGGTGTAAGCGGCGAAGAAGTCATCCGTCGCATCGGCCGGCGTGCCAGCATCATCCTGGACTCGAGGGTTCGAGATCGGCACATTGCCGGTGTTGTCCAGCACGTACTCCCAGATGATCGGGCCGTTGTCCGCCAGGAGAACTGGATCCACGTCGGCGTCGATGGTGTTGGTCGACTTTTCGAGCTCCATGCCGGGAGATGCGCCGTAGTAGTTCGCGGGGTCCGACGCCGGGAGCTCATTGGCAAGCGGGTCTTCCGCAATCAGATCTGCGGTGTTGGTGTATTGCCCGCTGATCGCCACCTCTCCCGTGTGCTCGTAGAGCCACGTCTCGGTCACGTCCAGCAGACCATCGGTGTCCGTATCACCGGACACGTAGGTCGGTGACCAGTCGTCGGTCGCGTCAGCAGGTGTACCGGCATCGTCGACGAACGATTCGACGGTCAGTTCGATGTTGCCGGTGTTCTCCACGAGGTAGGAGAACGTCACTGCATCACCGGTGTTCACGAGCACGCCGGGAGCAACGTCAGAATCATTGCCATTGACCAGTTTCGTCAGCGCGACGTTGCCATCCACTCCGAAATAGTGGGCAGGGTCGAGGTCGCTGATCGACGTTCCACCTGGTGTAACCGGGACGCCTGACGCAGTCGCCCAGTTCGCGTATTGCCCGGTCGTCGCAGTGAATCCCGTCGCTTCGAAAAGCCATGTCTCGCCGAGGTCCAAGATGGTGTCGTTGTCGGTGTCGCCGCTGACGTAGCCAGCTGAGAAGTCGTCGGTGAGATCGAGCGGTGTTCCGTTGTCGTCGCTCACGCTGGTACCGGTGAGCGGCACGCTGCCCACTCCCGTGGTCACTGCATACGTAAAGGTCACTGCCGCACCAGGATCGATGTAGACACCCGGCGCCGTCTGCGCATCGTCGCCATTCACGTACTTGATGACTTCGATGTCCGGATCAGCGGGAGGTGTCTCGACGGCAGCCGAGTCATCGTCGCCGACCTCTTGTCCAGAACCAAGACCGAAGGCAGTCACTGCGGCGGTGTTCAGCAGATCCTGCACAACGTTCGTCGTTGAACATGTCCAGGAGAACGTCTCGCCGATCCCCAGATTTGGAATCGTGCCGATCGCTCGATCGCAGTCGTCCTCGATGTCATCGTCGACCGAGATGTCAGTGAGCACCTCGAAGCCGATGTTGCGTACCGAGATCCGCCACACGGCGGTGTCGGTGAACGGAACAACAACCGTTTCGACCCAACCATCGGCGGGATCGAGCGGGTCGGTCGTCAGATCACAGCTGCCAAGAGCCGTATCACAGACCTCTTTGATGATCTCGACGTCCGGATCGCCGCGGAAACCGAGGTCGATGCTCATGTTCGTCAAATTGTCGAAGGTGTACGGATTGCCGAGATTGAACAGGTTCTCACCAGTCGGCTCTTCGCCAATCGGTGGATCGACCGTTGTGTTGGCGCTGAGAACAACCGGGCCGGAGCTGGTGTAGCCGAGACCCGAATCAAAGGCCTGCTGATCGACATCTTCGTTGTCGTCATTGTCAGCGGGGAGAGGGTTGATCGTTTGGGTGAACGTGTCGAGTGTTCCTCCGCTGAGCTCTGAGTCAGGGATTCGAACCTCATATGTTCCTTGCAGCAGATCTTCGAAGACGTAACGCCCGTTTGCATCGGTCGTCGTCGAGTCGAGGAAGATGAATGTGCCTGTCCCATCGTCGATCCACAGGTCAACGACGGTGCCCTGGACCGGAATGTCAACACCGTCGGTGTAGCGACCATCAACATCAGCGTCGAGGAAGACAAGGTCGCCCAAGTTCATCGAGAGCACCTGGACGAGCACCTCATTCGACCGGATGAGGTCTGAAACGCTGGCGGTACGAGCGGCGAAACGGTTGACGTAGCGGTTTGCTGGCTGGTTCGGGTCGGCGACCGTACCCGCCTGGAACGTGTATTCGACCTGCACGCTGCTCTCGGACAGCAGAACGTCGGTCTGGATGAATCGGGCGGCCGTCGAGTCAGAGAACGTGAAGTCACAGGGAGCGATGCCAGCTACGAGCTCAGCCTGGGTACACCAGGTGACCGATCCGGTCGCGAGATCGTTCACAGGGTCGTTGGCGTCGTAGGGAATCGTCGCCGGGTCATCCGCTGAGTAGTACCAGGTCCCGTTGGTGACCTCGGTTGAACCATCGACCAACGAGGTCGTCGGGGCAACCATCCAATCCGTCAGTTCATAGCTTCCCGAGAAGTTGGAATCGAACTCGGTCCGCTGATTGAGCGGGTTCAGGGCGTCGCCGTTGTACGGCCACACGTCGATGACGTCGGGCGGCGAGAAGTCGAAGTCGGTTGAGAGATTCGTCCAACCAATGGTGTAGGTCTGGGTGTCGAGTTGCAGCTCGAGCGGAGCATCAACCTGCTTCACAAGCTGAAACTCACCGGATGCGACGACAGAGACGGTGCGCTCGTCCGAACGAGTGGACTCTGGCGACACGTCGCCATCCGAGCTGATCTCGACGTTGTTGATGAGATCAGTTCCCGGCTCGAGAAAGTTGTCGACCGTGGTGCAGATCGGAATCGGCCCGATCGGAACGTTGGTTTCTCTGTCCCCGAGATCGAAGACCATCGTGGTGGTGCCGTCGCCGTTGACCGTCGTCGAACTCAGAGTGACGTTGGCATCGGGGTAGGCCTGGCTGGCCTGACAGAACGCGTTGAACGTGATGCCCGCCGGCAAGGTGTCGGTGATCTGCACGTTTGTGGCTGTCGCGGCGGTGACAGCAGTGACGGCCGGCTGGATCCACCAGACAACCGTGTCTGACCCCTGCACGTTGTAGAGGTCGTCATCAGTTGGTGACGTCGGGTCGATCGAGGTTGACTTAGTGACCCGAACCTGATGGCGGTTGAAGGTGAGTCGGTCGCCCCATGGCGAGTTTTCGTAGGTCGCGGCATCCATGTAGGTCGCCGAGTAGGCAGTCGAGCCGAACGTGCGGTTGGCGTTGTTGGCCAGGATGTTGCCGACGTCGATCGGCTCTCCGTCGCGGGGCCCACCGTTGTAGGTATCGAGGATCTGCACCGGCATCGAGACCTGGAAGTACTCGCTCGGGAGGACCTCGGCCACGATCGTCTCGTCGACGCGGATTCGCACCATTCCGATCATGCCGAGTGATGTCGCTGCGTCCGCATCAAAGCTGTACGGATCCTCACTCCAGTCGTTGTTGGGCGCGGTGCAATCTCGGACCGCTGCCAACTGGTTCGTCCAATCGTTGGCCGACGTGTCGTCCCCGAACTCAGCCGTGGCGTACTCAACGATGATTCCATCGCCGGACAGACCGTTGCGGACGTACATCGTCTCGCCACCAGTCCACGTCGTGAGTGACATGGTGGTGTTGTCGAACGCATCGCAGATTGCGACGGTCTCGGAGGCCCACGGGAACGTGCCATCGTTTCGGAGCCAGAACCAGAACGTGGCGTTCTCCCCTGCTTGCACGGGTGCATCACCCTGCGAGCACGCTTGCGTCTGACCCGCCATCAGAGACCCCTGCTGAATGCTGCTGTCGCTGCATGGCCAGATCGCCGCAGTGCCAGTCAAGGACCCGTCGGGGATTCGGTCGTCCGCCCACTCGTACGCTCCGAGGTGCTTGCTGAATCCACCGCGCTCATAGATGGCGACGTTCACTGCTCGATCGTTGTTCCCTGTCGGCTCTTCATCGGTCGTCGTCGTTGGATCGCCATCGTCGCCGAAGTTGCTCTGGTTCGTTGCGTCGACTGGATCGAACTTCGTGATCAGGTTGTCGAGGTTGTAGTCGCCGGTGATCGGGGCGTCCCCATAGTCCCAGGACGGATCGATCTGCTGATAGAACTCGCTCAGTGGGTACCAGACCCGCACCGAGCCAGCGAACGCGACATAGGGACCAGCGCTCAAGTCATTGCCGTTCGTACCTTCGATTGGAACCGGGTTGCCATCGGTGTCGACGTTGCTGACGGTGATGTCGATTTCGTTATCGACTCGATCTTCGACACACGACCATGTGCCGCGAGCGCCCCAGTCTTCCTCCGGGCGATCGTCGTTCGGCAGGTTCGAGCCAGAGCCATACGGCGTGCTGTTGCAGCCCGTGAGCACCCACCCGTCGAACTCGGCCGGAATCAGATCGGAGAACGTGATGTCGCCCGCGAGAGCTGCCTGGCCCTTCGCACCGCCGTCGTACAGAACACTGATGTCCCACTGGTAGTTGACGCCGTATTCGACGACACCGGTGCTGGGATTTTCCCGCTCAGTCGTCTGGTAGTAGACGACCCGGTTGAACGGATTGGTCGAATCATTGCCTTTCGTGATGTCGAAACGAGGAGCGGCCGAGATGAAGACTTCTTCTGCCTCGAGCATGCTCGAATCGTCGAACACCTGGGCGCGATCATCACCCGAGTAGACACGGGCATCGATGGTGAACGACGAGCCGTTCAACGAGGCTCCGTCGGAACGGATGTACATCGGGATGATCGACGTGCCGTTGTCCTTGGAACCGAGGTTGCACGTCACAGTGATCACACCGGTGCCTGGATCGACGTCGATCGATGAGACCGGCGAGACACCTGTGGTCAGGCAGTTGGGGTGCAGCGAAGGAACCTCGACGACTGCGCCCACGTTCGGAGTGATGACCTGTTCGACAACGACGTCATTCAGGGGATTGGTTCCACCATCAGGAATGTTGTCTGCGGTGATCGTGTAGCCGATCGTTGTGATGTCATTCGTGCGGACAACGTCGTCGTAGGTTTCGCAGTCATCGCCCGGCGTCTGTGTCGGGCAGGTCCCAGTTGTGTCGAACGGACCGGTTCCGGTCTCAATCATTTGGTCTCCGCCCGGCGTCACGAAGTACCCGAGCACCAACTCTGGGAGGCCACTCACTCCACCGCCAACAGACAGATCATCGCCATCGTTGAACGTGAAGTTGTACGAGCTCGTGAACGGATCACCTGCGACGATCGGAGGTGCTCCGGGGGTGAAGTCCGTATCTCCTCCGACTGGCGACGAGTAGTACTCATTCGGATACGAGACGATGATCTGATAGTCGGATCCGTCCGTCAGGCCGGGAAACTCGAAACAACCGGTGACGGGGTCGGTCGTCACAACCGTGGAGGCCGACCCAGAGAGATCGACGAGCTCTACAGAGATCGGTGCGGTGAACGCAATCTCACCGCTGGCGCCTCCGTTGGTCTCGTCTCCTTGAGAGCTCGACCCATTCAAGTCGCGGAAGAAGCACCCGTCGATCCCGCCCGCGAGCGCTCCCGCTGTCGCTGGGAGAACCACCAGAGAACTAAGCAACATGAGCAACGCGGCGGCGATGCGGAAACGATTCACGGAATGACTCCAAGAGCACGTGGCCGCTCGGATAAGCGGCTCCATACGTTCTGAGTCGGCGTGGAGGTTCAAAAACTCCAGTGTTTTCGCCGGAAAACGACTGGAAAACGAGCCCTATGGCCCGAATTACTCGCCCTCGATCCCCCAAAGGAGGGGGAGAAATGCCGCGACGCTAGGTCGCCACCGACTCAGCGCCTTCGCCGTCGGTCAGAATCCACTCGCCGAGCCCCGGCCACAAAGGTCTCCGCCATGTCCTCGGGGAAGTCGTCGAGGAACGAACCCATTGCCTCGAGAAGCGCGGAAAGGCTCACGCCCTGATTGGCTGCATAGTCGTGCCACGCCGAGTGAGCCTCTTCACTTACAAATGCGTGAAGCGCTGGCCTCTTCGTTGGTTTTCCCACGGTGATGTCGTCCTCGATCGCTGTGAACGCTGCCATCTGAGCACAAAGACTTGGCAAGGATGAAGTCATCGGGCAGAAAACCCGACGAAGTGTCGGATGGTCACGTTTTTGAGGTGTCCTACGCCAACGCTGCCCGCCTGGCAACCTCCCTGGATCAGTAGCTAGGCAGGTCGATCGAGCGAGAACTGCTCACGCGTTGTTGCATAGTTCGTGCCCGCGAGCCTTCCCAGAGCATCGAGTTTCACCGCGTCAATGCGAGTTCCGTCAAGAACCTCGTCGTCGATGTGGAACGCAACGACCTCGCCGAACGTCAGCACGTGCTCCAGGGGGGCGCTTCCCAACGTCATCTCGTTGATCACCCGACACTCAAGGACTGCCTTGGCCCCCTCGACACCCGGTGCATCAACCGATCCAAATCTCTTTGCCGTCAAACCTGCCAGTTCGAACTCGTCGACCGAAGGCTCAACCGGCGCAGCAGTTGTATTCATGGCCACCGACATGTCGTGGTCAACCAGGTTGGCGGTGAAAACCCCACTGGCGCGACAGTTGGCAAGGGTGTCTTTGACGTCGCCATCTGCCATTCCAGTCGAGAAGAGAACCACCGGAGGGTTGGTCGCCACCGCTTGAAAGAAGGAGTACGGCGCAAGATTCGGGACGCCGTCAGCTCCATAGGTACCGATCCAGCCGATGGGCCGGGGAATGATCAGACCTGTTGTCAGCTTGTAGGCCTCCGTTTGGTCAAGGTCAGCTACAGCGAAGGTCGTCATCGAGCGTTGCACATATTGAGGATGCCAGCTTTGCCAACCTCGCCAGTCGATGCTCAGATCAGCGACAATCCGATTCAGGATTCTTGCAGCTCCTCATCGTTAACGAGAGGGAGGTGAATTCGGAACGTCGTTCCCTGGCCGATCTCACTGTCGACTTCACTACGACCTCCGTAGCGAGTGACGAGCGATTGCCCAATCGTGTTCTCAGAATTCCGCCGCTTCTGCCGACCTGACGGGAATGGCTTCAAGCCCAACGGCTCCGACAGCCACAGGAACCGACCCTCACCAGCCGCACAGCTTGGCCAACGACTGCGAAGACGCTCCGGCTCTCCCGGGCGACTCCACCGAAATTCCGTTGTCACCTCGTCTGCGGTTCGTTGCGTATGCAGCGATTGCGACGTCTTTGCCTGCCGCCTTGATCCACGAGCTTCTCGGAGCTCCTCTGCTGTTAGTGGCCGTGCTGTTCGCGACTAAATCCCTCATCGATGGCTTGCACGACGAGGAATTCATGCCAGAGCAGCATCGCAACTTATGGGCCGCCGGTTCCGTGCTCGGCCTGTTGCTCTTGGTCTTCTTTGTCGTGTGGCTTTTCACGATCAGCCTCATCTCCACACCGCAAGCTGACCGACTGACAGGCATCACCGAAGACTCTGTCGCAATTTTCGGTGCGATCTTCGCCGGTTGGTTTGTGCTCTACGCATTCGTTCGAGCGATCGACCTGACAAACGTCTCGATTCGACCAAGTGCCGGGCCAATGATTGCTTTCCTGCTGATGCCGATCAGCCTCGTGGCTACCACTTCGGATCAGAGCGGTTCCCTCACTCGATGGGGGTTCGTTTTGGCGATCGGACTATTTCTGCTCCCAGAGCTGCGCGATTGGTTGAAGGCGATCGAAGGTTGGGCTCGACTATCCGTCGTCACCGCATTCGTCCTGGCGTATACCGTCTCCACGATTCAAGAGGGCCGGCCGGAAGGAACTGCTGTCGAAGTCTCCGGTCTCGTGGTTGCGCTCCACACTGAAAGCCATTCATCGATGGGCGAATGTTCCGACGAGAGCACGCAACCAATGTTTCCGAACGGAGATGTCGTGTCGATCACAACTCAAACCGGCGAGACCACTACCTCCACATTGCACAATCGTCGGCGGGTCGACTCGACCACCTGCGAACTGCAGTTCAACGTCGAAGTCTCGAATTCGTCGTTGTTCTATGTCGTTCAAATTGGCCAAGACCAACCCAAGGTCCTCACGCATGCCCAACTGAGCGAACCGATCGTGCTCGTGCTCGACGAGAATGATGCTGTGGCAGAATGAGCAGAGAATTCGCAGTGCGGCGAGACCTCTCATTCGCTCTCGCAGATAGCGCCGGCGGCTAGTCGAAGAACGACGTAGCTGCGATGACTGCGTACTCGATCTAGTCAGATCGAATCCGGAACGGTGCGTCGAAACCTGACCTGGCCGCCTTCAGCGAAAGAGACGTTCGGGAGTCAATGAAGCAGGCATCAGAAAAGGTCATCCAGCGACCCACAATCCGCTATTGCTGGCTCTTGCGAAATACCTCTAGCCACCAAAGCGACAGCTGGGATGTCACTACCGCTCGCCCGGGCCGCGCCGCTGAAGCTCCCGCGGTCAAGCCGCGGCCTCAGGCCAAAACGACGAAACCCCCGACCCAAGCGAAAGCGCTCTGACCAGGGGTTTCTGGGAACTCGCGAGTTCCAGTGGAGCTGAGGGGAGTCGAACCCCTGGCCTCCTCGATGCGACCGAGGCGCTCTAGCCAGCTGAGCTACAGCCCCGAAGGGACCTGCAATGCAGGGTTGCTGACGATAGCCGGAGCGATCAGCGTTCTGCGACAGCTTGAATCTGCACGCTGCCCGAGGAACGAACTGGATCGATGAAGGCGACCTTGGAGGCTCGCTCTGTTTCGGCCGCTCCGGCCCGGGCGGCGAGGACCGTGTAACCGACGAGGGCGATGTCGAAGATCAGGTTGTTCCATATGAACAAGCCGCGGAATGCGATCGCCAGAATTGCTGAGACCACCACGCACATCACCAGGGCGAGGAAGATCGTCAGGCGGCGCTTGCGAACAGCCGATCGAGCCCCACCGAGCGCATTCGCTCCACCGAGCGGCGAGCCAGCAAGACCTTTCGGAGCGCCAAACGGGCTTGAAGCACCCTCGTGAGCCAGCGATCGCTGGGGAGCCTCGCCAAGCACCGACATCTTTCGGTTGAAGTTGCCCACCGGGTCTCGTCGCGCCGCGTTCAACAGATTCATGAGCAGCGGGCGGCCGAGTACCCAGAGCCAAACGGCCGCGAGTGCAACCAACACCAGAGTTGTCAACGTGTTCATGCGGCGGCATTGCTTTCTGCTTCGAGATCACGACCACGATGGCCACGACGCCCTGCCCTCATTCCGACCACGTCCCTCGCGGGTCGAAATCCGAACATTACGAAATTACTACGGGCCGAACGGCCCGCCAACCCAAAGCAGAATTGCCCAGCCATCGTTACTCCGGCCGAGAACTCCTGATCTTCGCTATTCCGTGGCCTCATCGAGGACATTTTGACGACGGTAGGTGCCCGATCGTCCACCCGTTTTCTCCCACAAGGCGACGTCGCCGATGACCATGGACTTGTCTGCCGACTTGCACATGTCATAAATCGTGAGCGCGGCGATGGAACAGGCCGTGAGCGCTTCCATCTCGACGCCGGTGCGATCGAAGGTGTCAACCTGCGCTTCGATCTCGATGAAGGTGTCCTGGATGTCAAAGTTGATGACCACCGCTCCTACGAGCAGCGGATGACAGAGCGGCAGCAGATCGCTCGTTCGTTTCGCTGCTTGGATTCCAGCGACGCGGGCTACGGCGAGAACATCGCCCTTCGTCACGGCCCGGCTGGCAACAAGATTCGTTGTGGCTTGCTCCATATGGACCCGCCCACGGGCGATGGCACGACGAGCGCTTGGGTCCTTTTCTGTCACGTCGACCATGCGTGCACGGCCGAGGGGATCTAGATGGGTGAGTTCGCGATCAGTCACGCCGAAAGCCTACGGGGCTCTCTCGGCGAGGTCGGCGATCATGAGGTCGAACCTCAACCGCCGAGCTGAGACATTGACTTCGATGGCCGGATGAAGTGCACCTGACCAATGGCATGACCCGCCCACTTCTTGTGGACCTCACCAGCGACCGCTGCGACGAGGTCCTCATCGGACCCTCCACCTCGGAGCACCGACATCAGGTCAACGTGCCCAAGCGCGAACAGACAATTGCGAAGCTGACCGTCCGCGGTGAGCCGCATACGATCGCAGCTTCCGCAGAAGGGCTCCGACACCGAAGCGATCACACCGAACTCAGAGCCCGGCGAGCCGTCGCCGTCGGTGTAGACGAATCGTTCAGCCGGTGAAGAACCACGATCGATAGCTTCAAATTCGAAGTGTTCAGAGGCCGCAGCCAAGATCTCAGCGTGTGAAACCACTCGCTTGTCTGACCACTCGCCTTGGGCATCGAGCGGCATGAATTCGATGAACCGAACGGTGACGTTCTTCTCTCGACCCATTCTGAGAAAGTCAACGACCTCGTCGTGGTTGATGCCCCGCATCAGCACGGCGTTGACCTTGACGGGACTGAATCCAGCGGCCACAGCGGCATCGATACCGACCAACACGCGGTCGAGCTCATCACGCTTGGTCAAATCCAGAAAGCGGGCTCGATCGAGGGTGTCGAGGCTCACGTTCATGCGGCGCAGGCCTGCGGCGAACAAGTCGTCGGCGACGAGCGGCAACGTTGCACCGTTTGTGGTCATGGACAAGTCGAGCTTTTCGCCGGCGGGCGTTCGCAGGGAAGCGATGCGCTCGACGAGCAGTGGCAGGCGTGCACGAATCGTCGGTTCGCCGCCGGTCAGGCGAACCGATTTCAGGCCTGCCTGGTCAACGAGAACCGAAACGACCCGTTCGATTTCTTCGAACGACAAGATGTCGGAACGATCGAGCCACTCCAGCCCTTCTTCGGGCATGCAGTACGTACAACGGAAGTTGCATCGGTCCGTCACCGAGATCCGCAGATCGGTATGCACGCGACCAAACGTGTCGATCAATTCGGTGTGGTCACTGGATCCTGCTACCTCATGGGTCCCCGTCACCTCCGAGAGGGTACCCCCAGAATCGAGTTCGCCGAAATCAGTCCAGCAACATGACCTGCACGCGCTCACCTGTTTGGACACCGCTCCCATCAGGCAAAACAGCAAGTGCGTTGGCTCGGGCCATCGCGGTGAGTTGATGGGAACCCTGGCCGCCGGCGTACCGAACACGCCACGCTCCATCCGGTTCAGGCATTGCGACGACCCGAGCGAAGTGCGTCTTGCCATCAGGCGGCCGCAGCATGGGCTCATCGGCAATGGCAGCCACCGTCGGCCGAGCCGTGTCGCTTCGGCCCATCATGGTAAGTAGGGATGGCCGGGCGAAGAGCTCGAAGCTCACCATCGAACTCACCGGATTGCCCGGCAGCCCGAAGATGGGCGTTCCCATCAACATGCCGAATGCCAGCGGCTTGGCTGGCTTGATTGCGACCTGCATCCAGTTCAGATCGCCGAGTCGGCTGAGGACCTGCTTGACGAAGTCGAAGTCGCCCATGCTGACGCCACCCGAGGTGATCAACGCGTCGACCGGGTTGGTCGCATCGGGGCCCACAGCAGCCCGCAACGCATCCTCGATTTCTTTCTCGTCGTCCCGCAACAACCCAAGATTGACCGGAATCGCCCCCGCCTCCTCTACCAGAGCCAAGAGTGAAGGTCGGTTCGAATCGCGTATCTGACCCGGACCCAACGGTGTCGGCCCCACCATCAATTCGTCGCCAGTCGAAAAAACGCCGACACGGGGGCGGCGATGCACGCTCACGAATTCCTTGCCGACAGAGGCACACACGCCGAGATGTGCAGGGGAAAGCACCTCGCCGGGCCCGAAGATCAGGGTGCCCTTTTCGAGATCATCGCCTGCTGGTCGAATGTGGTTCCCGCTCGCAACTTCGGCCTTGAGCAACACGTTGTCGCCGTCTGGCTCGGTCAGTTCGACCATGATGACTGCGTCCGCTCCGTCAGGAATCGGCGCTCCCGTCATGATCCGCATTGCTTCTCCGGCAGCGAGCGGCCGAGGCGCAACGGCACCTGCGGCCACCGTTGCCACAACGGGCACCGAGATCGGACGTTGCGCGCTCGCCCCAGCGGTGTCGGATGACCGCACCGCGAAGCCATCCATTGCCGTGTTGGCAAACGGAGGTATGGCTTCGACGCTGAAAATGTTCTCGGCCAACACAAGACCGCGGGCTTCAGCCAACGGAACGTCTGCTGCGGGCAACGTCGAGATATCTCGGGCGATTCGGGCCTGAGCCTCATCCAGGGGGATCATCAGGCAAAGATAGCTGCCTGGCTCCAACGCGAAACCAAGCGCACACCAGAGCCGTCATCTGAGAGAGCTGAGTGGCAAGCGCCAGGCTCTAGACGAGCCCTTCTCGCTTCACCGTTTCGACGAGCAACTCCCGAAATTCCGGACCGAGATCCTCACGGGCCAACGTGAAGTCGATCATGGCTCGCAGATAGTCGCTCTTCTTGCCGGTGTCGTAGCGACCTTCGGAGAACGTGAACCCGAGCATGTCTTGCTTGGTCATCAAGCTGGCCATCGCATCGGTGATCTGGATTTCGCCACCGACACCGGGTTTGGTATTGGCGATCTCTTCGAAGATTGCGGGCGTGAAAAGGTACCGACCCATAACTGCAAGGTTGGAGGGCGCTTCTTCCATCGAGGGCTTCTCCACCAGTTCGGTGACCTTTACGACTCGATCTTCGCCCTCGATGGCCTGTGCAGCCGCACACCCATACGAACTGATGTTCTCCATCGGAACTTCCATGAGGGCAACGGTCGAGGAGCCATGGTTGGCATAGGTATCAACCATGCCCTTGAGCACCGGTGCGGTCATGATGTCATCGCCGAGGAGGACGACGAACGGCTCATCGCCAATGTGGTTACGCGCCGTGCCGATTGCATGGCCAAGACCCAGGGCTTCGCCTTGTCGAACAAAGTGGATGTCGGCAAGGTTGGCCAGGTCCCGGACGATGTCGGACTCAGCAGTCTTGCCTTTGCCTTCGAGCGCAGCTTCCAGCTCGGTATGACGATCGAAGTGGTCCTCCATCACCTTCTTATGACGGGAGGTGATGATCAGGATGTCCTCGATCCCAGCAGACACGGCCTCTTCGACCACGTACTGGATCACCGGACGGTCAACGACCGGCAACATTTCTTTCGGAACAGCCTTCGAAAAGGGGAGGAAACGAGTGCCGAGACCCGCGGCGGGGATCACAGCTTTGCGTACTGGAGCAGACATGATTCTCCTGGAAGGACGGGGGATCGCGAAGGGAAAATGACGGGCGATGCCAATCTTCGTCTCAGCGACATTAGTCCTATCGGCTGACAGCCAAATTGCTTGATGGGAGATGCCCGATAGATTTCCAAACCGAGGTTTCACACATGCCCACGTATGAATACAAATGCACAATCTGTGACGAGCGGTTCGAAGTTCAGCAGTCCATGAAGGAAAAGGCGCTTACCAAGCTGCCAGGCGAGGATCACGAGCACGCACTGAAGAAGGTCTTCAGTGCAGTCGGGATCGCCTTCAAGGGTTCGGGCTTCTACAAGAACGACGCACGAGGCTCAAAATCGAGCAGTTCGCCCGCAGAGACATCCAGCACGCCCTCGGAGTCTTCAAGCAGCTCGTCCTCTGAATCGAAGAGCACCTCGAGTGATTCTTCATCGACGAGCTCAGACTCCAAGCCCAAAAAGAAGTCGGAGCCGAAGAAGAAGTCGTCGGCCAAGTCGGACTGAATCCAATTACGGTGGAGCCATGAAGTACTGGCGTCCGCTTGCCTGGACAGCATCAGTCTGCGCATTCGTCGGAGGCTTCGTCATTGGCATGTGGGTTCACCCTCAGGCCGGTGCTGCGCTGTGGTTGGCTTCTGCAGTACTCGCTCTGGCTCCTTTCGGCGCTCATCGAACGCAGACCTAGGCGAGCATTCGCCCACTCGAGAGTCCGCGCTCTCCCTCCCCGCTTCCCCCCGCCAACGCCCACGTCTTGGGAAGCACCATGTTCGAACCCGCCTCGCGGCCCGATGCTCGCTATCGATCGCCGATCGTTCTCCTCGCCCGACTCCAGCTGGTTGTTCGGGGCCTCGGTCGCCGACAGGTCTTCGCCTTGTTCGGAGCTGTCGTCGTCGGCCTTGTGGTTTACTCCACCGTCAACGGGGCCCAGCGACGAGCAGAGTTGCTCGGGCAGACAGAACGGGTCGCCGTTGCATCCGAGCGGCTTGTGGCGGGAACGGTCCTGCAGGCCTCGCACTTCGATCTGGTCGAACGACCAACCGGCTTCGTTCCGGTCAACGCGTCGAGGGACCTCACCCTGGGCGACGTCGTGGTTGCAGAGATAGCTCAGGGTGAAGTCATCGTCGCTGATCGCCTCACAGCAGGGAATGGCCTCTTCGTCCACGAACGTTCCGTCACCATTCCGCTGACGCTCTCGACTCCGTTGCTCACCTCTGGCGCAATCGTCGAGTTGGTCGGACTCACGATCGATGAATCGACATTCGGACAGCAAATCTCCTCGCCGACCGTACGGGTGATCTGCAGCGGACGAGCCATGGCGGTGACGGAGAGTTCGGCCGCTATCGCCGTTCCTGAAGGATGTGCACTTGACGCCATTCGCCTGGCCGCCAGCGGAGCCGTCGAGATCATCGTCACGCCGTGGACAACCATCCCTGGTTGAGCGCCGCCTCAGTCCGCGAGGAGTTGTTCAACGTCTTGTTCCAGCGACCCGTAGCCGCCAAGGCGGAACGAGCCGTCGTCATTCACGAACGCGTATGTGCGCTGCTCGATCACACCAAACCGGTCCCACACGCTGCCGGACTGGTCATCCAGATGAGGGAACGCGCTCACGCCGTTGGCTTCCACAAACTCTCGCATCGAGTCCGGGTCGCTCAATCCAGGCACTCCGATGAACGTGACCCGTTCTCGATATTTTTCTTCGACCTCTACGACCGTAGGGGCTTCGGCTCGTCAAAAAGGTCACCAAGGGGCCCAGAACCAGAGCACGACGTCTTCACCTTCAAGATCTGCAAGGTCAATGGTTGCTGCCGCGAGCGTGGCGAACTCATCAACGAGTAGCGAGTCTTGTGTCTCCTCGACAGCCTCGGCTTGTTCGACCGTTGCCGTCTTCTCTTCGAGGTCAGCGTTCTGTTCGGAACCTGTGTCTTGAGCGTTTGTTGTTTCAGTTTGACTCTCGTTCGAGGCTGTCGAGTCCTGGCCGGAGTCCCCGCAGGATGCAAGTAGCAATCCAACAGCGAGCAGCCCCAAATGACGGTCCGACCAAAGTCTCGACAGTCTGTTCACCCGGGTCGTCACGATCGGAACAGTAGCGAGAGAACGAGTCCCGGTGAGGTCGCGTTGATGCCCTGTCAGTCAGGAATCGACGGAATGATCCGTGGTGTCCATGGGCGGGCTGCATCGAAGTGGTGTCCGGCAATCCGGCCTCCGCGCAGGGAGGTCAGAAAACTCTGAGCGTCGACGAAGTCCGCCATCTCCACGTATGCCGCGCCAAAGGCGTCGGGCACATGCGCGTCGCTTCCCGCACCAGCCGCCAGGTTGTTCGCAGCGGCATAGTCGGCCGCCTGGCGTTGCAGGGAGCGAAGGCTGGTCTTTGCGTTGTAGGCCTCCAGCGCATCGACGAGTCCGGCGGCGACCAGGCGATCGATATCCGATGGCGCCAGGCAGTTACGCATCGGATCGAACGGATGCGGAACATACACGAGGCCGCCCTGTTCACGGATCGCCTTCGCCGTGTCAATCACCGACATGCCAGTGGGCAGTCGCTCCGACAAGAACAGCCCAATCAGCTCGCCCTGTCCGATGCGAATCTCTTCGCCGACGACGACTCGACAAGGCAGATCGTTCTGTAGCTCGAACGCGCCGGCGGTCGCGTTGTGGTCGGTAATGCAAACGACGTCGATGGCGCATGCTTGGAGGCCAGCGGCGAGTTCGTCTGGCGTGGTTGTGCAATCGCCTGACCACATGGTGTGGGAGTGCATATCAACCCGAATCGTGCCGGCAGAGCGGATGTCAGCCAGATGCGGATGTCGAGCAATTGCCTCGTCGCTTGGAACGCGACCTTGCTCGTTGCTCAACCCGTTGCGCCCGACAGCATGACATCACCGATGACGAGGCTTGGGGTGCTCACGCCACTCGGCAGGTGAGTTCGGTCTGAACCCACGGCCGAGATGTCCATCAGCAGTCGTTGCAACGTTGAACCAACGGTGCACTCGCCAATGGGTTCGGCGAGCTGACCATTGCGGATCACTCGCCCCTCGACACCCACTGAGAAGTCGCCCGATACAGGATTCACTCCCGAGTGCAGTCCGGCCAAGCTGAAGACCAGCACGCCCTCATCAACGCCCGCAATCAGTTCGTCGAGCGACCCGCCGGTCCCTGCCGCTACCGACAAGGCGTGGATCCCGGGGCTCGGAAGCCCTCGCGTTCCCCGAACCGCTGAGCCGGTCGAACCTGTCCCTGCCCGGCGACCGTTGTAGGAGTCGAACAAATACCCCTGTAAGACCCCATCAACAACGAGAGGATTCGATCGGCACGCCAGTCCTTCGCCATCGTGTGAGTCCGCGCCCAGAGAATCTGGATCGGTTGGATCGTCGATGAACGACAGCGACGTAGCCGCAACTTCTTCGCCGACGCGATCAACGAAAGGCGACCGCTTCTTGATGATCCGGTCTCCGGTAAGGGTTCCAGCGATTAGCCCGATCACCGTCGCCGAGAGGTGTGGATCCAGGACCAGACTCACTGTCCGGCTCGTAGGTTTGGATGCACCGATCAAATCGATGGCTCGACTGACGGCTCTGTCGGCTACCCATTCGAGATCCAGATCGGCCGCCTTTCGGGCGCCGTCGTAGGCAGACCCGGTTTGGGTCCGATCGTCATCATCGGCGAGTGCTTGCACACTCAGACTGGCCGACGTTGCCTGCGAGCGTGCTCGGATCCCCGCCGAGCTTGCCAACGCGAACGCCCCAGCGCTGTCTCCGTAGGCGGAAACCCGGACACCCGAAATTCGGTCATCTCCATCAAGCACCCGACGTTCCAGCTGAATGGCCAGATCAATCTTCTCTTGGCTCGACATCGAGAGAATTTCTTCTCTCCAAAGATCAATGTCGACCGCTGCGATGCCGTCGGGCTCGGCGATGCCCGCATCCGGGTCTGCTTCGGCGTAGTTGGAGTTGTCACGCGCATCTGCGAGCGTTTGGTCGAGCAGCGCTGGGTCAAGCGTTCCTGCGCTGGCAAACCCCTCTCGGCCATCTCGAATGACCCGAACACCGACCCCATGAGACTCAGCATTGGTGAATGATTCGACCTCGCCGCCATACACCCGAACGGTTGTGGACACCGAGTGACCACAGGCAACCTCGAGCTGCTCACCCGGTTCGGCTTGCTCGACAAGCCTGGATGCGACAGTCAAAAGCTGCGCAGAATCGATGTTGATCGACGAGGCGTTTTTCGACGAGGAGCTCATCGATGGTGAAGAAGAACTCGTCACGCTGCGGTTCCTCCGATGGTCATCTCGGTGACCCGCAAGGTCGGGACTCCATCGCCCACGGGAACGCCCTGGCCATCCTTGCCGCAGGTCCCTGGAGGGCCCATCTCAAAGTCATTGCCAACGGCATCGATCTGCTGCAGCACCTTCGGACCGTTGCCAATCAGCTGACCTTCTCGCAATGGCGAGGTGATCTTGCCGTCCTCGATGAGGTACGCCTCGGTCATGCCGAAGACAAAGTCTCCCGATGCGGTGTTCACCTGTCCGCCACCGAGCTTTGCGACGTACACACCCTTCTCGACACCAGCAATGATCTCGTCGGGCGTTTGGTCCCCCGGGGCGAGATAGGTGTTGGTCATGCGGACCATTGGCAAGTGCCGATAGCTCTGCCGACGACCGTTTCCGCTGGAGCGTCGATTGTCTTGTCGAGCTCGGTTCCCGTCCCACATGTAGTCGACGAGTACCCCCTTCTCGATCAACACGTTGCGTGACGCAGGCTGACCTTCGTCGTCCACCGCGTAGTGTCCCCACTCCCCTGGCATCGTCCCATCGTCGATCAGGGTGACGAGCGGAGAAGCGACTTGCTTGCCGACCTGACCGGCGAAGGCCGACGCGCCCTTTCGCACCAAGTCAGCCTCGAGACCGTGGCCGCACGCCTCGTGGAACAGCACGCCGCCAGATCCTGGGCCGATGACAACAACGTGGGTCCCAGAGGGGGCGGGGCGGGCCTCGAGCTTGGTAATCGCGCGCTCGGCTGCATTTGTCGCCAGCTGGTCGACGTCATATCGATCGAAGAGCTCGAAACCGATGGAATGTCCGATGGACTCATAACCGGTCTGGAGTCCGGTATCGCCTGAGGCGACGCAGGTGACGGCGAAGTTGGTCCGTGTCTGGTCATCGGTCGCGAAGACTCCGTCGGAGTTCGCGACGAGGATGCGTCGGCGGTTGTCTCCCTGACGGGCACTGACCTGGGAAATGGCTTGGTGATAGGCCCGAGCAACTTCATCTGCACGACGAACGAGAGCCACCTTGCGGGCTTTGTCCACCGATCCGGGCGGCACGGCGACGGAGCTCCCTCGAGCCTCGGATGCGGCAACCTCCACCGTCCGCACGCCGCCGCCGGGCGACTTGGCTGCGTCCGCCGCCGCTTTTGCGGCGGCGAGTAACCGGTCTTCGGACAAGTCCGCTGTATGAGCAAACCCAGTTGTCTCGCCCGAGATGACCCTGATGCCAGCCCCGCGATCGCGACTCGATGACAGGTTCTCGACCCTGCCATCGTCGAGATTCACACCGCTCCGCTCGACATCTTCCACGAAGATCTCGGCAAAGTCAGCTCCTTGAGCCAGGCCAGCGGACAGAACACGGTTGACAACTTGTTCTTCGATCACGTCTCCCAGCGTACGTTGCACGGCCCAAGCGAGGAAGACCCAGAACTTTTTGCATCAAAACCACCTGGTCTTCACAAATCCCGTCGAGACTGGGGTTACCGGCAACGATGCCCCTTCCTCCATCCACCAGATGGTTCGACGGTTGATCGATTCGCTCCAAAGCGCTCCGGTAAGCAAGTCCGATCCCCCTGTCCGCTACCGTTTCTTCTCACATGATCCTCGAATCCATCACCGGCCCAGAAGATCTTCGGCGGCTGAATCCTGCCGAGCTCGAAACTCTGTGCCACGAGATCCGCGAATTCATCGTCGACACCGTCAATCGGAAGAAGGACGGTCACCTTGGGTCCAACCTCGGGGCGGTCGAGCTGACGGTCGCCATGCATCGGGCCTTGAACTCGCCAACCGACGTGCTCTTGTGGGATACCGGTCACCAGACCTACGTCCACAAGATGTTGACCGGGCGCACCGACGATTTCGCGACCCTGCGAGAAGCCGATGGACTCTCCGGATATCCAAGCCGTGAAGAGTCACCACACGATTGGATCGAGAACAGTCACGCATCAACCGTCCTGGGCTACGCCCACGGACTCGCAGCAGCGTTCGCGGCCAACGGCGAAACCAGTCGGCGGGTCGTCGCTGTCCTGGGCGACGGCTCGATGACCGGGGGCATGGCCTTCGAAGGTCTCAACAACCTCGGGCACTCCGGCAGCAATGTCACCATCGTGTTGAACGACAACGGCCGTTCCTACGCCCCGACGGTCTCCCTACTCACCGAGAGCCTTGTCAAGATCCGGTCGAACCCCGTCTACATGAAACGCCAGCGACGGTTCGAGGATTGGACGGCTCGATTGCCGCTGATCGGGCGATATTCCATGCTCGGCGTTCGCGCCTCCAAAGCCGCTATCCGCGAAGCGTTCGAACCTCGCGAGTTCTTCGAGCCACTTGGTGTTCGTTACATGGGGCCATTCGATGGTCATGACATCGCCGAAGTCGAGACCGCGCTGAACAACGCAGCAGAGTTCGATGGACCGGTCGTGCTCCACGTCAAGACACACAAGGGACGTGGCTACGGTCCCGCAGAGAACGACCCCATCAAGAACATGCACGACATGGGTGGCGTCAAACCGGGCAGCTACACCGCATCGTTCACCGAGTCCCTTGTCAAGCTCGCGGACGAACACAAAGAAGTCGTTGCCATCACGGCGGCGATGCCTGATTCCACCGGTCTACTCCCGTTCCGGGAGCGATTCCCTGATCGTTGCTTCGACGTGGGAATTGCAGAACAACACGCCGTCACTGCGGCTGCCGGTATGGCCATGGGCGGGCTTCGTCCCGTTGTGGCGCTCTACGCGACCTTCCTCTCACGGGCCTTCGACCAAGCGAACCTCGATGTCGGCCTCCACGGCCAACGCGTCATCTTCTGTCTCGATCGAGCCGGCATCACGGGAAGCGACGGCCCATCCCACCACGGAATCTTCGATTTGGTGCTCATGTCGAAGATTCCCAACATGACGATTTTCTGCCCCTCGTCGTACCAAGAACTGCAGCAGATGTTGCAGGATGCCTATGACCTTGCGGAAGGCCCGGCGATGATTCGCTGGCCCAAGACGGCGGCCCCGTCGGTAGGCGACGATGAGGTTGGACACGGCCTCCATGCTCGCCTCGTCCGCGGTGGCGCGGACGGCAATCACCGCGTGTGCATCATCGGCGTCGGCAAGATGCTCGAGGCCGCCTCAGAAGCAGCGGACATCCTCGCCGCGGAAGGTGTCGAGGTCACGGTTTGGGATCCCCGATGCGTGAAACCACTCGATCGAGAAATGCTGGACGATGCAGGGCAACACGAACTCGTTGTGACGGTCGAAGACGGCCTGCGTGACGGCGGCATCGGGGCAGCGATACGAGATGCGCTGCATCAGTCCGACGGTCCGAGCCCACGGATCGACGTGTTGGGGATACCCACGACCTATCTCGCCCACGGAAAGCCCGACGCGATCTTGTCTGCGCTTGGGCTGGATGGACCAGGGATCGCTGCTTCGATTCGAGCGGCACTCGTCCCCTCGTGAGTTAATAACGCGGGCCGTCGCTCACTGATGGCCGTTGTTTGTCCTTTGCCCCGATCGACTTTGCGATCTGCACGTAGTGGTCGAGATCTCGATCCACCTCGTTCGCGGGAGCTGGTCGGGCGAACAGGAATCCCTGGGCGAGATCACAGCCCAGTTTGCTGAGCATCTCGGCTTGTTCTTTGGTCTCGACGCCCTCGGCGATGACCGCGCAGCCCAGATCGTGAGCCATCCGGATCAGGTTGCCGACGATGACACGATCTTCGTCGGCCAGGCCGAGCCCTCCGACTAAGACTCTGGGCAGCCGGATGACGTCGAAACGACAACGGCGAAGCAAGTCCGGAGAACCGAACCCGATCCCAAAGTCCTCGAGTGCGATACCGACACCCTCGGCTTTGAGAATCTGAAGCGCAGGCCAGAGGAGGTTGATCTCCGGCCCGGCCGAGTCACCGTTCACATCCAACAGGACCTGACTCGGTCGAACTCCAAGTTCATTGACGGCGCTCATGACGACCTCAACGAAACGAGAGTCACGAACAAAGGTCGGGTCGAGATTCGTGGCCCCGAAGAGACTCGGGAGGTTCAAACGCCGGTTCCAAAGGCTGACGTGGCGAAGCGTCTCGCGCAGCACCCATGCATGGAGCGGCACAACAATCGGCGACGCTCTCAACGCTTCAAGGAAGACACCGGGCGAGATCAGCTCGGCCCCAGAAGGGCCAGCGTCTGGTGCCAGCCAGCGAAGTACGGCTTCGAATCCGACAAGCGTGCCGCCCGTGAGCGAAACGATCGGCTGGAAGTACAGCTGAAATTCGTCGTTCTCGAACGCTCGCTGCAGGCGCACAGCCAGAACTTCCGGCTGTCGCTGCGCGGAGTACGTCTCATCACGAATGACGACGTGACCCGACTTCTGAAGTCGGGCTTCGGCCAGTGCCGCTTCCACGTCAACGAGCAGGCGACGTTCGTTCGTGTCGTGGTCGCTCAGAAGGCCGGCGACCGCGACGTGTACTGGCACGACGAAGTTCTCGAACGTCACCTGAAGCGGGAGCATCGAGACCAAGTCGTTGGCAACTCGCCTCGCCTCATCGGCACCGAAAAGACCGGGCCAGATGACGGCAAACTCCGAACCCAAGTATCGGGCAACCGAACCTCGGGCACCGACCGAAGTCGAAAGCGACTCCGCAATAGCCTGAAGCACTTCGTCACCGACGGCACTTCCGTAGCCGTTGTTGATCTCAGAAAGGTTGGCAACGGACACCAGAAACATCCCGAACCGGTCGCCGGTACGCCGGCAACGGTCGAGATTGGTGGTGACCCACTGCTCGAGCTGCCAACGATCGGGCAAGCCCGTGAGACCGTCCAGGTTCGTGTCCGTGTCAACACCGTTTTCAGTTGTCTGTATCGACCCTGCGGTCGTACGCCGAAAAACCATTGCTGTGACCAACGCTCCTTGTCGTCCAGTACAGGATCGGCTCCTGCCCCCCCGACTTGAGTAGGTTGTTCACACCGTGACAACCCGTCAGGTGTCTTTTCCACCAAGGCCGTCTGGTTGCGGGCTGCCCTGCGGGGTCTCATCGTTCGGTCGTCGTTCGCGAAGAAGCACCTCTTGGACGATCGTCGCTCCGTGAACACCATCTGCGGTGAAGATGTTGCCGACCGTGATTCCGCGGGCGCCAACGAGCGTGTGGCAGAGAACATCCGCCACGAGCCACTCGGTGGGATCGATCGGCCGATGGAAGTACACGGCGTGGTCAAGGCTTGCTCCGGTGAAGTGCGCTCTTCGGAGGTCGGGGTCGTCAATCTGGACAGGATGCGCCGCCCGGGCTGCGCCTGTCGGGGCGGCGTCGGAGATGAAGGCCAAGCCACATGCTTGCATCAGCGGGTCAGCAGGAAGATCTTGGGCAAGGCGCAGCCAAGTGACCGAGCGACCAAACCCAGGTGAGGTTCGCCGTCGTTCCAGCATCTGTCCCCACCCGGAGTCTTCGATGTCTTCAGGCCGAGGTATGTCCACTGGCAGCTGCGACGGCTGCACATCGACAGACTCCTCATCGCGCTGAAAGCTGGCAGACAAGTTCAAAATGGCGCCGTTCGATTGTCGAGCGACCACCCGTCGAGTGGCAAAAGATCTTCCGTTGCGGATGCGGTCGACTTCGAAACGGACCGGCTCGCGATGGGTGCCACCTCGAATGAAGTAGGCGTGGAGCGAGTGAATCCCGAATCTCTCGTCGACTGTGAACTGAGCTGCTCGCAACGCCTGAGCGACGACTTGCCCACCGAACAACCGGCCCCACGGGTAGCGCGGCGCGACGCCGACGAACGTGTCGGGGCCGTGCTGGACGAGAGCCATCAGGTCCTCGAAGCTGACTTCACCGATCTTGAGTCGCTTCTTTGGCGCGTCAGTCATTGAGCCGTCGCCTCGTGCTCCTTCAGCTCCGCGAGTGTGGCCCACTCGAGAACAGCGGCGTGGGTGGCTTCGAGCACAACTGGCGGCGCAGCACCAGCATCCAGTGCTTCCTTCCACCTCGCCGCGCACAAGCACCACTGATCGCCTGCGGTGAGCCCTTTAAACCCATAGGCAGGCATAGGAGTTGAAAGGTCGTTGCCTTGCTGCTTGGAGAAGGCGAGAAACTCGTCCGTCACTCGGGCGCAAACGACGTGGACGCCGTCGTCGCCTGCTCCGGTGTTGCAACAGCCATCACGGAAGAATCCAGTGAGAGGATCCAGTGAACATGACGAGAGCTCGGTACCGAGAACGTTCTGTGCCATCTCGCCAGTATGGGCCCGGGTTACCGTTCCCCGGTGTCCTCTGTTCTGCTGACGACCCTTTGTTTCGCAATCGTTCTCGGATCGAGCTGTTCTGCGGTCTCTATCGACTCAGCTGATCCAGTGACGACCACATCATCCCTGGTGGTGAGTGCCCCCACGGATCTGGAGTCGAACGAGCCACCGGCCACCGCCACAACAGCCCTGAGCGAGGCAACGACGACAACGGAGACAACGCTGACGCTCACCACCCCGCCGTGGCTCGGATCTCGTGTACTGCCAACGACACCATCGGGATTCGCCGAAGCTCAGCCCACACCTGCGGAGTTGATCGACCGTCGGCTTCCCAGCCCTGATCCGCTCGCTCCCCCCGCCGACGACGCGTTCTCCTTCACGATCTCCGAACTGGCTGGCGAGCCACTCCAGCGTTCGACGTGGAGTTCCGACTGCCCAGTTCCTGCCGCACAGTTGAGCTACCTCACGGTCAGTTTCTGGGGATTCGACGAGCAACCACACACCGGCGAATTGATCGTGGCCGCAGATCAGGCCGAGAACATCGTCGAGGTGTTTCGTCAGCTTCACGCCGCTCGCTTCCCCATCGAGGAAATGCGGATCGTAGAACCGGCCGATCTGATCGCTGCGCCAACCGGCGATGGGAACAACACCGCGAGCTTCGTCTGTCGATCCGTGACAGGAGGAAGTCGCTTCTCCGAGCATGCCTACGGGCTGGCGATCGACATCAACCCGTTCCACAATCCATACCTCCGCGACGAACTCGTCATTCCCGAACTGGCAACGTCCTATGGCGACCGAGAAGCCGTCCTGCCAGGGATGGTGAGCGCCGGAGACGACGTGGTCACTGCGTTTGAGGACATCGGCTGGTCGTGGGGCGGAAACTGGAAGTCACTGAAGGACTATCAGCACTTTTCGCTCAACAATCGTTGATCTAGGTTGCTCAAATGACATCGAGCACCTCTGCGAACTCAAAGGCTGCCGCAGCCATCAATTCCCTTGCCGACTTCGGGCGATATTGGGCGAAAGAGAATCCCGACAAGGTGGCGCTGCTCGCAGACAATCGACAGTGGACGTTCGCCGAACTCGATCGCGAATCACAGCAAGTAGCCCAAGGACTCATCGACGCCGGAGTCGGTGCCGCAGGTCGGGTTGCGTTCCTTGACCGAAACGTGCCCGAGTACTTCCCACACCTCTTCGGCGGCGCCAAGGTCAATGCAGTGTCGGTCGCGGTGAACTGGCGACTTGCTCCGCCGGAGATGGAATTCATCCTCAACAACTCTGAAGCATCCGTGTTGTTCGTTGGAGAAGAGTTCCTTGATCACTTGGCCAAGATCAACCTCGAGACCGTGGAACTGGTCATTGTGATCGGTGATCCGGGCTCATCTGGCTATGTGCGGTACGACGATTGGATCTCGGACTACGAGGCGATCGATCCCGACGTCGAAATTCAGCCTGAAGACACCTGCTATCAGCTCTACACCTCCGGCACGACGGGACTGCCAAAGGGCGTCGAGATCAGCAATCACAACTTCTGTTTCACAATGACCATCGGGGCCGACAACTGGGGGCTCCACGCCGATGCTGTCAACCTTGTCGCCATGCCGTTGTTCCACATCGCAGGGAGCGGCTGGGGACTTGCTGGAATGTTCTGCGGTGCTCAAACAGTCATGACCAAGGAAGTCAATCCGCTCGAAATCATCGAGGTCATTCCACAATACGGCATCACCCATGCGCTGCTCGTCCCCGCAGTTCTTCAGTTCATTCTCGCCGTGCCTGCTGCCCAAGAAGCGGACTTCAGCAGCGTCGAGGCCATCGTCTACGGGGCATCCCCGATCACCGAAGAAGTGCTCGTCGGCTCCATGAAACTCTTCGGGTGTGACTTCGTCCAGGCCTACGGTTTGACCGAGACGACAGGCGGCGTCGTGCAACTCGATCCTGCTGACCACGATCCGCAGGGCGGCAAGGCCCACCTGTTGCGAGCAGCTGGAAAGGCCTGGGGCGACGTTGAACTGCGCATCGTCGACTCCGTCTCCCTCCAAGATGTGCCCGAAGGCGACGTTGGCGAAATCTGGGTCAAGTCCGAACAGGTCATGAAGGGCTACTGGAAGAATCCCGAGGCGACGGCCAAGGCAATCACCGAAGACGGCTGGTTCCGAACCGGCGATGCTGGCTACATGAACGACGGCTATCTGTTCATTCACGATCGCGTGAAGGACATGATCGTCTCAGGTGGTGAGAACATCTATCCCGCCGAGATCGAGAACGCACTGATGAAGCACCCATCGGTTGCCGACGCTGCTGCTATCGGAATCCCAAGCGAGAAGTGGGGCGAAACGGTCCTTGCCATCGTCGTCAAGGGCGATACGGGCCTTACAGAAGAAGAGGTCATCGCGTTCTCGCGAGAAAACTTGGCGCACTACAAGTGCCCCAGGCAAGTGAGTTTCGTCGACGCGCTCCCACGAAACCCTTCAGGCAAGATCCTCAAAACCGAGCTTCGTGCGCCCTACTGGGAGGGCCAGGAGCGGATGGTGAACTAGACCTCTGGGCGCAGAGCCCCTCGCGACGGCAGAGCATGAATCTTCCCCACCATTCAGGGGGGAAAGAAAACTACCGATAGTCGTGTATGGCCTTGGGTGCCGTTCGGCAGGACAACGAACGTTCCATCGCGGGCGATTCCGATCTGGTGTCGCGTGTGATGGTCCTTGTCGTGCTCGCTCCGATTTGCCTGGTCGTCCCAGGACTTGGCTCCGGTCGGGTCCAACTCGCCATCTTCTTGGCGTTCATCGCTCTCCCACTCCAGCTCCTCGGATACTTCTGGCTGCGGCGCCGCGGTCACAAGGAGATTCAGCCGATCACCAACCTTGGCGATCTCTTCATCGCCGTAGCCGCCGTGTACATCGAACCCTCGGTATTCGGAGCGGCCTTGATTGCGCAACTCTTCAGTACGACGATCGCGATCAACTTTCATCGGCTGCGGTTCGCTATTGCGAGCTACGTGATGATCTTGGCCGGCATGGGTTCGGCGATGTTCCTCCTCGATGTTGGGACCCGGACCCCGGCAATGTTCGTCGCCACGATGGTCCTCCTGCCACCGATGGCCTTCAATACGAACCGCATGCGACAGGCTGAACAACGCTCAGCCGGGCAGATGGAAAGCCTCGTGAACTCACTGCCGATCTTGCTGTGGGAAGCAGATCGATCAACAGGACACATGACGTCGTTCATCGGCCAGCCTGGTCGGGTGCTCGGCGCCTCGGTCGCCCAGCTCCTCGGTCAGGGATACACCGAACGCGTCCATCCGGATGATCGAACCGAGTTCGTGAATCGCTTCACCTCGGGTTCCAACCGAACGCTGACCTACCGTCTCGAACGACCTGACGGCGCCTACCGCTGGATCAGTGACCGGCTGCAGGACGTACGTGTCGGAAGCAAGGAACTCGTTCGCGGCGTTTCCTATGACGTCACATCGGAGCGGCAGGCGCACTCATCGATGATTCGCCAGTCAGAAATCGTCGAGAGAATGTCCGCAGCCACGATCGTGCTGCACCATCCCGAACGGTTGGGCGAGGCAATCGTCGATCAGATCTCTGATCCCGATGGCGACCTCACCGACGGTTCTCGTCCGGCTGTCGGAATCTCACTCAAACGGGCATTTCCGGAGCTCGCCTGCCAGCGGTGGGTGACTGACGCGCTTGCCGAGATTGAACGCGTGAAGTCGATCGACCTCGGTCCGCATTCGATCGTCTCTGCGTCTCGAGGAGACATCGTCGTCGAGATCGAAGTCTTTGCACTTCCGGACGGCTCAGCGGCAATGATCGTCGAGAACGTGACCGACAGGGAGAAGGCGTCGGCAGTCATCCGCCACCAAGCCACCCACGACAGCCTCACAGACCTCCCCAACCGCAACGCACTCCTCCGGCTGATGAACGAGCGGTCAAACGGCGACACGCAGTTCGCCCTTGCCCTGCTCGACCTCAATCGATTCAAGAACATCAACGACACTCTCGGCCATTTCACTGGCGACGAACTGTTGCGGATCATTGCCAATCGGCTCGAGAGTGCGGTTGGCGAAGGCGACATGGTCGCTCGACTCGGCGGTGACGAGTTTGCCGTCGTTCTGTCTGACATCGATGGCCCGTCGCTTCAAACCCGACTGGATGCCGTCGTGGTCGCATGTCGGGAGAAAGCCTCGATTGCTGGCGCCGTCGTCGCTACGGGAGCAAGTATCGGAGTAGCAGTGTTTCCTGAGCATGGGAACGACCCTGAATCGCTGCTGCGTTTCGCCGATATCGCGATGTACGAAGCCAAGCGAGCGAGCAATGCCATTCGCTTCTATGAACCCGGGCGAACACAGGTACCCGAACACCTCGATCTCATGGCCGACCTTGGCGCTGCGTTCGCCGAGCAGCAACTCGAGCCTTACTTCCAACCCAAGCTCCAGCTGTCCGACAACAGCATCGCCGGGGCAGAGGTCCTCGCCCGTTGGAACCACCCCGAACGCGGGTTGGTCATGCCGGGCGACTTCATCGATCTGATTCTTCTTGCCGGTCAGGCGGACGAACTCCTCACCGACATGCTCGTCACAAGCCTGCTGACGTTGCGGCAGCTCCCCGAGGAATGCCATCTCGCCCTCAATCTCTCGGCGGTCAACCTCCGCTGGGCCGGACTACCGAACTTCATCGACTCCAGTCTCCGTGAGAGTGGCATCGATCCAAGCAGACTGATCGTCGAGCTCACCGAGTCCGAACTCATCGACGAATCAGGAATTCTCCACAACACCCTGCATTCCCTGGCCGAGATCGGCATGGGGGTTTCGGTCGACGACTTCGGGACCGGATACTCATCACTGTCGCATTTGCGATCGTTGCCTTTGACCGAGCTGAAAATCGATCAACGCTTCGTTTTCGGGATGATGACGAATCGCCACGATCACGTCATCGTGAAGACCCTGATTGATCTGGGGCACAACCTTGGGCTGGCTGTTACCGCTGAGGGTGTCGCCGAAGAGGCCACTCGCCTTGCCCTCACCGAGCTCGGCTGCGACAAAGCCCAGGGATACCTTCTCGGTCGGCCGATGCCGTCGGAACGATTCTTGGATCTGTTCGACCCAGCCCGGCTGAATTCCTGAGCGATCGGGCCATCGTTCCAACTCGGGCCGCCGAATGGCGCTCGCAGGAAAGAGTTGGAAGGATCGGGCGATGCGCGCATGGCAAGTACACGACCTCGGAGAACCTCGCGACGTTATGAGCCTGGATGTGATCGACGATCCATCGCCAGGACCCGACGACGTCATCATCGAACTCGAGGCATGTGGCCTCAAGTTTCCTGACCGGCTGCAGATCCAGGGCGGCTATCAGGTCAAGCCCCCGCTTCCCTTCATCCCCGGTGGTGAGATCGCTGGGACAGTGAGCGAGGTGGGGAAGAACGTCACCAGTCACAACGTTGGCGACCGAGTCCTGAGTATGGGAATGGGAGGACTCGCCGAGTTCACCAAAGCAAAGGCATCCGAGACCTTCGCTATTCCCGACGCGATGTCCTTCAACCAGGCCGCATGTCTGCTCACGAACTACGGAACGACCGTTTTCGCTCTCGAGAATCGGGCGAAGTTGGTCGCCGGAGAGACGATGCTGGTGACCGCAGCCGCAGGAGGCGTCGGTACCGCCGCGATTCAAGTTGGCAAAGCCCTTGGAGCCAACGTGATGGGGCTCGCCGGCGGGCCGGAGAAGGTCCAAACAGTGCTCGATCTCGGGGCCGACGCAGCCTTTGACTACAAAGAAGTCGACATCGTCGACACCGTTCGCGGTGCCACAGACGGACGCGGCGTCGACGTTTGCTACGAAGCCGTCGGCGGCGACACGTTCGACCAAGTTCGCCGGTGCATGGCGTGGGACGGACGACTGCTCGTCATCGGGTTTACGAGCGGCCGGATTCCGGACGCTCCAGCGAATCACATCCTGCTCAAGAACTACGCAATTCTCGGTGTCCACTGGGGCGCCTGGCTCATACGTGAGCCAGAAGGACTCGAGCAGAACTGGAGTCGGATCTGTGAGCTCTTCGAGACCGGACACATTGATCCGCTGATCCATTCCGTCCGTCCGTTGAAAGAGGCCGTCGAGAGCCTCGAAGACATCGGTTCTCGCAAGACGGTTGGCAAGGTCGTCATCAATCCGAAGGATCAATCATGAGCGAAGGAGCATTCGACCTCACCGGCAAGGTTGCGGTCGTGACCGGCGGCAGCCGCGGACTTGGACGGGAGATGGTTCGGTCGTTCGCAGCCGCAGGAGCAACCGTTGTGATCGCAAGCCGAAAGAAGGAAGCATGCGGAATTCTGGCCACTGAGATTCGAGCCGCTGGCGGCGAAGCACTCGCGGCAGAGTGCCACGTTGGCTACTGGGAGCAGTGCGAAACGCTCGCCGACACCGTCTATGACAACTACGGCAGGTGCGACATTCTCGTCAACAACGCAGGGATGTCCCCGCTGTACGACAAGTTGGTCGATGTCAGCGAGGCGCTCTACGACAAAGTCCTGGACGTCAATCTCAAGGGGCCTTTTCGACTCATGGCGCTCTTTGGCGACCGGATGGTCGCGGGAGAAGGGGGCTCGATCATCAACGTCAGTTCGGTCGCATCAGTTCAGCCAACTCCTGCCGAAGCTGCATATGGAGCCGCAAAGGCTGGGTTGAACGCGCTCACCTTGTCGTTCGCTCGGGCCTACGCTCCGTCTGTTCGCGTCAACACCATCATGCCCGGCCCGTTCCTGACGGATATCTCCAAGGCGTGGGACCTCGATGCGTTCGCTGACACGGCGCGCGAGACAATACCGCTGCAACGAGGTGGCGAACCCGAAGAAATCGTCGGAGCAGCTTTGTACTTCGCGTCCGAAGCATCCAGCTACACAACCGGTTCGGTTCTCAAGATCGACGGTGGAATGGTGTATCCCCCCGCATGACCTCACATCTCACAATCATCACCGGCGCCTCGGCTGGAATCGGGGCGGCGCTCGCACCGATCGCGCACGAGGCTGGTCATCACGTCGCCACGGTTAGCCGACGTCCCGGTCCGGGAACTCACCTGGCCGCGGATCTGAGCGATCCTGAGAGCTGGCCCGTCGTCAGCTCCTGGATGGATGACCTGATGGGTTCCCAACAGTGGGACCGTACGACCCTGATACACAACGCCGGCACACTCGATCCCATCGGCTTCGCTGGTGAAGTCGATACTTCGTCGTACACATCCAACATCCTGCTCAACGCCGCCGCCCCGCAGGTTCTTGGAAACGCGTACGTCGCATCAGCAACTGCACATGGTCTCTCCGCCATGCTCCTCTTGGTCAGCTCAGGAGCGGGATCCACGCCGTACCCAGGCTGGTCCAGCTACTGCGCAGCTAAGTCAGCGGTCAACATGTGGGCTGCTGCCGTTGGCCTCGAGCAAGACGAGCGGAGCGGCAATGTGTCCGTGCTGTCGTTTGCACCGGGTGTGGTGGCGACTGACATGCAAGCGAAGATTCGGGAGCAAAGCGAAGCCGAATTTCCGAACGTCGAACGCTTCCGAACGATGCACGGCGAGGGCGCCTTGGCATCTCCCGACGCGGTGGCACGACAGCTCTTTGACCTTTCCTTGCAGCAAGCCGACGGACGCATCTATCGATCCGCAACTCTCACGAACGGTGCGTTGATCGACATTCGTTCGCTGGACGAAGCGGCGACCTAGCTCATCATAATTCGCTTGAACAGTGACTTCTGGGCAGGTCTGCTCCCCCTCTGGGCACACGGAATCACGCGACCCTGCGGTGATTGACCCGTCAAACTCGTCGTAGGCCCATGCGGGACGCACGGCGGGAGACGACGATGAGCGGCAATCAGGCGGACCAAGACTCAGTCAGACGAGAGCGGAGGCGACGAGCCTTCATTGCCCTTGGCACTGCGGCCGCGTTGGTCGCCGTGCAGATCGGCGTTGTACGTGCGATGACTGCACCCGATGCAGATACCCCGAACATAGCGATCGACGAATCAGCAGCGAGAAGTACCGATCAAGACAAGACGGGAAGTTGGGATACTGGCGATCGAGTTTCTCTCCCGAGTACCGATGCCCGACGGACGATCGACGTCGATGTGTTGACTGGATCTGACGGGGACCTACTTGCTGACTCGGTGGCGGACGCCGGTTCCGTGCGAGACGCCATGCAGCGAGCTGCTCGCACAGCAGCTGCGCTTGATGACAAGGCTGCACTCGCAGACACCATCGCGCTCCCGACAACCTCGACGCCGGCGGGTCTGACCACCACGACCCGAGAGCTGATTCTTGCCGCCCAGCTACCCCAACCGACGACCACATCAACGGCCGAGACCTCGCTGACCACATCGGCGCCGCTCGCGGACGTCACGTTTGCGCTTCCATCGGGCATCGCACCTGAGCCATCAACAACAAGCCCGCCGTTCCTGAACGCTCCAACGACGTCAATCGTCAAGACGTCAACCATCCAGGCAGAACCCATCGGAGCAACAACACCCACCACAACGGGGACGGCGATCTCTCCGCCGACGTTTGCTGCATCCACGACGACGTCAACGCAGAACATCACCACGTCGACCACAGCAACACTCTCGACCACGCCAACAACGGCGCCAACAACGGCGGCGCCAGTTCCGACCACGGCACAACCGATTCCTACAACGCCACCACCAACGACGATTCCGACCACAGCAGCGCCAACAACGGCAACGCCGAATCCTGGTGGGCCGATCATCTCCGGACTCCACATGCACTCGATCGGATCCGTGTCGGCCGACATCAGATTCAGCAACCAGGTCTGCACCGCCGTGCGTTTCGACTACAGCTCCCCGTCTGGCGATTCAGGAGCGCACATCAGTGCGGGATATCCGAGTACGAACCAATGCTGGTTCAGCCATTCCGGACAGCTCGGCAATGCCCGATGGGGACTTCCGCCGCTTCTCCCGGACACGCAGTACAACGTGGCAGTCACCGTCGTCGACGAGTTCGGCCAGAGCGCCTCTTCCTTCATCTCATTCCGGACAACTCCATGACGCTGCGGACTGCGCCGCCGTTCACACTTCTGAAGAACCGGTGAAGGCAGGTCTGTTTCGGACTGGTCTCAGTGTCCCGCCCTGTTTGGGTGAGTGTGCCCAACAACGGGCCCGTGTGATGAGGAGACCAAGATGCACAAGCACCTTTCACGTCGAAGGACGCTCGCAGTTGGGGCGATCGCAGCGACAACTGCGGCAAGCGCCCTCGTAGCAGGACCTGTCGATGCCAGCCGCAACCATCAAGACTTTACGATCCGGATCGAGAACATTTCGAACGGATTCGAATACAGCCAGTCCGGCGCATTCGCGCACCCCAACGGTGGCGCTGAACCGGGCCCCGCGTTCCCCGGCGACTCGTACTCCTTCGAAGTCCACGCCCAACCTGGAGATCGGCTCAGCCTGGCGACAATGCTCGTCCAATCGAACGACTGGTTCTTCGGTCTCCCCGATTCTGGTATCGATCTCTACGGCGCTGACGGGACACCTCTTTCTGGTGATATTGCGAGCCACTTCCTCGTCCTCGATGCCGGAACCGAAGCAGATCAAACACCGGGCGAAGGGCAAGACCAAGCACCGCGTCAGACCGGCCCTGACACCGGCGCCCCGGATCCTGACCCGAATGTCCGAGCAGTCAACGCTGTTGGCCAGGCCACCGACTTCATCTCTGTCGACGTGACTCCAGGTGACGATCATCTGTTCACCGTCACGGTCACGAACCACTCCGAAACCAGCGCTCTTCCCACACCGCTTGCTCCGGGAGTTTTCGTTGTCCATCAGGCAGATGGAGCGCTGTACACCGTTGGACACCCCGATCGGGGCGACGGGCTCCAAGGTCTGGCCGAAGACGGTGCCGCAGGACCTCACGCAGAGGCACTTGCCAACCGAACCGGCGTGGCGACTCCTCTCGCTCCGGTGTTCTATGCGGCCACCTGGTGGGACCGCCCGATCTTCACACTCGATCGGCCCATGAACGGTCTGGGAATCGAAACACTCGCCGAGGACGGAAGCCCCGCCGTCCTGGCCGAGAACTACGCCGTCCGACCCTTCGGGGACATCGGAGCGCAGCCTGTTCCCATCGGCGCAGCCGGACCCGGTCCAGCCCTTCCAGGTGACGCCTATGAGTTCACGGTCTCCGCGACGCCGACACAACCGCTGCACTTCGCAACGATGTTCGTGCAATCAAATGACTGGTTCTTTGCTCCGTCGCAAGAGGGCATTGTTCTCTTCGATGAGAGCGGCGAGCCGATCTCCGGTGACATCACCTCATA
This sequence comes from uncultured Acidimicrobiales bacterium, assembly GCA_937930695.1. GTDB lineage: Bacteria > Actinomycetota > Acidimicrobiia > Acidimicrobiales > SZUA-35 > CALEWY01. The sequence continues at coordinate 34,589 of CALHCB010000076.1, forward strand.
CGTCGCCATCTTCGATGCCGGCACAGAATTCGACCAGACACCTGGCTTTGGCACTGACCAGGCTCCACGCCAGGCAGGCCCGAACACGGGCGCTCTTGACTCAATCGGCACGGTTCGCCAGGTCGACCTCGACGCCGGAGGCTACGTCAGAGTAACGATCACCCCAGCAGACTGACGGAGAACGAGCGAAGAACCAGAACTCGCGGGCCGACTCTTCGGAGTCGGCTCGTCTTCGCTTCTCAAACTCCAGAGACGGCGATCTCGGTCGCCTTGATTGCTACCCAAACATCCGCACCAGGGGTGAGCGATAGATCTTCAACAGCCCCCGGGGTGACATCTGCGGTCAGATTGAGAGGTAAGCCGAGCTGGACTCTCGTCGTCTCTCCTAGAGGTTCGATGCTCTCGATCGTGGCTTGCCACGTATTGCGGGGGCTCCCGTGTGGCTTGTCACGATGCAAGGCCACGGCTCGAGGATGAATGGTCACGAGAACCGGCCCGCTTGCCGATCGATTGCTGGTCATCAGCGTAAAACCTCCGTCATCGACCGCTATGGCTCCCCCATCTACAACTCCCTGAATGAGGTTGATCCCGACGAGATCAGCGGCGTACCTCGATTGTGGTCTTCGCCGAATTTCTTCCGGTGTCCCGCTCTGCGTCACGTGTCCGTTCTCAAGCACGACGATTCGATCCGCCAACATAAATGCGTCCGCGGCGTCGTGGGTGATGACGAGACGAGGTGAGTGCACGGCGCTGAGATGATCACGAAGGAGGCGGCGCGTCGCCATATGAGTCGAGACGTCAAGGGCTCCGAGTGGTTCATCAAGCAGCAGAAGATCGGGGTTTGTTGCGAGAGCTCGCGCCAGCGCAACTCGCTGCGCCTGTCCACCGGACAATTCAGCGGGCCGTCGATCCGCCACGGCAGTCAGATCTAGGGAGTCAATCCAAGGCCATGCCGCCTCACGAGCTACCGCTCTCGATGACCCGGCGCTCATTGGCCCGAACGTAATGTTGTCCAGCGCTGTCATGTGCGGGAACAAGAGGTAGTCCTGAAACATCACCCCGATCCGACGCTTCTGAGCCGGAACAAACGTGTCCGCAGCCGGATCGTCCAGGACACCCTCGTTCAGCGAGATCACCCCGGAATGAAGCGGCTGGCTCCCGGCGATGGCTTCCAGGGTGGTGGACTTGCCTGCCCCATTTGGACCGAGCAAGACCACTGTTTCTCCCGGCTCAATCTCGATCGAAACGTCCAACTCAAACTGAGACCTCTGGACACCTATCCGGGCGACAAGTCCACTCATGCTCTCCACCAACGATCGCGCAAACCGAGCAGCACGAGAACAGAAATCACGACGAGCACCAGACTCATGGCAACTGCTGCATCACGATCAGATTCAAGAGCGACAAACACTGCGAGCGGCAGAGTCTGGGTACGACCTTGCAGGTTTCCGGCAAACGTGATGGTTGCTCCAAACTCGCCGAGCGCTCGGGCCCAAGCAAGGACCACTCCTGACAGAATCGAGGGGCGGATCATCGGGAGAGTGACTCGGCGAAAGACCGTGAGCGTCGATGCGCCGAGCGACGACGCCGCGGCCTCGTACCGAGGGTCGAGGTTTCGCAGCGCACCCTCAACCGTGATCACAAGGAAGGGAAGTGCCACGAAGGTGTTGGCCACGATCACGCCAGCCGTCGAGAACGGAAGGAGCAACCCAGTAGCGCTTTCAAGCTGTTCGCCGATCAAACCTCGCTTACCAAAGGCAAACAGGAGCGTCGCTCCGCCGACAACCGGTGGAAGAACCATCGGCAGTGTCACGACGGCGCGGATGATGGTGCGGCCGGGCATATTCGTTCTGGCGAGAAGCCAGGCGAGCGGAATCCCGACAAGAGCGGAGATGGCGGCAGCTGCAAGCGATGTCATCAGCGACAGTCGCAAACCATCAAGGACCGTGCGACTCGTAAGAAGACGGGGCAGATCAGACCATGGCACTCGCCAAAGCAAGCCAGCCAGGGGAAGGGCGAAGAAGGCCACACCCAATCCCCCCAACGCAAGAATCGGCCACGGCGCGGCAGTGGTTACGCCGGATCTCCGTCGTTCTTTCACGAGACCGGCAGAAATCCGTGTCTCGCCAGCACAGCCTGCCCCTCGGCCGACAACACATAGCTAACGAATCCGATTGTGTTCACTGACGGTTCTGACTCGCTCGATCCCAGGATCATGACGATCGGGTAGGCACGCACTGTGTTGACCGATTCATCAATCGGTATCCGCTCGACGCTGGCCAGACCCCCGACAAGATCCGACTCGTAGACCACTCCCCCGTCTAGCTCGCCATCAGCTACTTTCGACAGCAAGGCCCGAACGCTCGGCTCGTGCGTGTCTGGAACAGGAACCAGATTGGCGATCTCAAACGCGGCCGCGGCGGCTTCGCCACACGGCACGATCTGTGCACACATCCCGAGCTCCAATTCAGAACGTTCGAAGTCCGCGAGCGATCGAATCGACCCGGGATTTCCACTTGGGACAGCGATTGCGAGCGAGTTGCGCGCAAACATCTGCGGCGACTCGTAGACCAGGCCGTCTGCTTCAAGCTCATGGAGAACCTCAAAGCTCGCGGCGGCGAACACATCTGCATCCGCTCCGTCAAGAATTTGCTCCCGCAAGCTGGTACTCCCGCCCAGATTGAGCTCAAGACTGATGTCGGGATGATCGCGCTGATACGTCTCGACTAGCTCGCTGAACGCATCGGTGAGCGACGAAGCAGCGAAGACGAACACCACTTCTTCCTCTTCGGAGGCTCCGCAGCCCGTCACCACGAACAACAGCCCCGCGACAAGAAGAGCTTTCCATCGCCTCCTGAGATCTGCACGTGGTCGATTCATACGTCACAATGAGACTACTGCCGAGCAGAAGACGACACCATGCCTTGGAGAAGAGGACTCCTACTGTGAAAGACGAATATCTCTCCGCAACCGACCATGTCGTGCTGGCGGTCCTCGCCGAGGCCCCATCACATGGTTTCGCCCTCGCTCAGCAGCTGTCCTCAACCAGTGATCTCGGCCGCATCTTTACGGTTCGTCGCCCGCTCGTCTATCGGGCGCTGAATCGACTCGTCGAGAACGACCTCGCAACACCCGGTCGACGAGAGCCAAGCACTGCCGGCCCACAGCGGCGCATTCACATCGCGTCACCGAACGGGCGGCGAATCAATACGGATTGGCTGAGCGAACCGGTACGACATGTGCGGGATGTACGGACACAGCTCCTCGTAAAACTTCGGTTGCTTGATCGCTCTGAACTGTCGAACGAGCAGCTGGTGCACTCTCAGCGCCTCGAGCTCAACGAGACGCTTGAGCAACTCATCGCTCGTGGCGCGACGGGCGATGCGGTCGATCAGTGGCGCATGCACTCAGCAACAGCCACCTTGAGGTTCCTGAACTCCTTGTAGTCCGCCAAACCTCGCAGGACATCCGTTGTCACGCAGCACTGCCGCCTTCGAGACGATGCCGGCGGCGGTGGCATGCGCTACATCGCAAACTCAGCTCATCGGTCCGAGTGCGCTCAGACTCAGAGAACGGTGGATCATGGTCGAACTCGAGGAAGTCGGTCGTCCCACAATCCACGCAGCCCTGATCGCGAGCTTGCACCACTCGCTTCTGACGGGTCGTCGGTGATCGTCGCTTCGAGGACGCGTTGACAGGATTCCCTTCGGCATCGTGGATCAATGCTCGGAGAAACGCACTGTCGGCAACATCCTTGAGTAGGTGCATTGGAAGAGGTGTGCCGTCGTCCAACCGCAAACCGTTTCCTGCCAGGTGGATGACCAGTTCTTTGGCGATGGTCGGGTCATCGTCACCGATCAGTTCTCGCATCCCATCACATCGCTGATGAGCGAGGGTCGCCCAGCTGCCGTCGGTATTTCTCGATAACCCACGCGCCGCCCTGCGAGAGACGATCGCATCAAGTTTGGCGCGAACCAATGCACCAACAAGCGGAGGAAAACGGCAAACAACTGTGTGCGAACCATCTGGTTCGACATGAAACCGAACCGCTCTTCCCTGCTGATGGACCTGATCGATTTCGGCGGGAGAGAAGTTGTCGAACATCCACGCGGCAACTTCCTTCCGAATCTGACCGGCTGGAACCGCCCGAGCAATAGCCAGCAACTCGCGCTCATTGTCTGGCGTCGCAAGGCGAAGCAGAGCCCGGACTTTCGAATACGAGATGCCCCCACTTCGAAAAGCCTTGTCGATCTCCTGCAGACCGCGCAGTTGACGGCCCACTCGAATCCATTCGCGGGCTGTCGACACGCAGACATCAGCCTCTATTGCCAACCAGTTGGCCGCCGACGGCGCACCGTCCTTCACCCATTCATCAGAGTCAGCGAACATGGCTGCGGCGCTGACGACATCAACCTGACCTCGGGCCCATTGCTTGGCAGCTTCCCGGAAACGATCCGCGAACACGGCTCCTCCTCAACATCTACATCGTTCTCTGTGGGACGACCAGTAGCTGGGAGGGTTGTCGAGCTCCGAGCTGCCAGCGTAGACACAGCTCGCAAAATCACAACAGGTGGCAGATCGTTTCCGCAATACGATCACCTGGACATGACTGTTCGATCACGAGTCGGATTTGCTGGATGCGCCGCACTAGCGCTCCTCGGCTGCATCCAATCGGGCGCCTCTGCGACACCCGAGCTGGCGGTACTTCGGCTCGAGCTTGCCGAGTGCTCGACGGAAAATCAGCACCGGGCCACCGCCTTTTTGGTGGGCGACGATTTGGCATTCACCGTGGCACACGCGTTCGACAACATCGGGTCCTTCGTGGTCCGCTCGTCGAGCGGCGAACTCACTGAGGCCGAAGTGGTTTACCTCGACACGGACAGAGATATCGCTCTGATTCGACTTGCCTCGTCGGCATCTCCAAGCCTCGCACTGATCAACCCTGATGAGAACACCTCAGTGAGCGTCATCTCATTCGCTGATGTCGACGGTCCTGTCGTGAAGGACGCCCAGATTTTGCGATTCGTTCGTCTGACTCTTGACGGAGTCGGAGACCGGGCAGGCATCGAGGTAGCCGCCGACATTCAATCGGGCGACTCAGGTGGACCCATCGTGGATCGCGACGGCAGGGTCCTCGGGATGGTGTTTGCAACGGCGCGTCAGGGCGAGCGCGGCTGGGCTGTGGCGGCCTCCGAACTCGAAACCGCACTCGACGAAGTCTCAGAAGAACCGATTGACCTTCCTTGCGAGCCACGCCCCTAGAGGCTGCTATCCAAGCTCACTTCCAACAATCGAAACGAAGCTCACGCACTCCCCAGGTGCTCCACCAAGATTGTGAGTCATGCCGAGCGTCTTTCCGGCTTCGGTGACGCTCTTGATTTGGCGATCATCAGGGGCTTCCTGGCGTAGCTGCAGCCAGCATTCGAACAACATCCGCAAACCGGACGCACCAATTGGGTGACCGAAGCTCTTCAGCCCTCCATCTGGATTGATCGGCAGCTCACCGTCGAGGTCGTACGTACCCGACAGAACTTCCTTCCAACCAAGACCCCGTTCAGCGAATCCGAGGTCTTCCATGAGCACGAGTTCTGTTGGTGTGAAGCAGTCGTGCACCTCTGCCATCGCAATCTCGGATCGTGGATTCTCGATCCCAGCTTGTGCATACGCATCCTCGGCGCACGCCACGACCTCGTTGAAGGTTGTGTAGTCATACCCGGGGTCGATTGGACCAGCAGCCGGCCCTGCTGAGAAGGCAAGGGCCTTCACATAGAGCGGATTCTCGCAATACTTGTGGGCGTCTTCGGCGCGGACAATGATCGCGGCCGCGGCGCCGTCGCTCACGCCGGAGCAGTCGAAGATTCCGAGCTGTCCAGCGATTAGTGGCGCGTTGCAGATCGTGTCTTTTCCAACTTCTTTGCGGAACTGCGCCCGCGGATTGCGTGCTCCGTTGAAGTGGTTCTTCCAGGCAATGCGGGTCAAGACATCCTTCATCTCCGTCTCGTCCACGCCGTACTTTTCCGAGTAGGCCGGGGCGAGCAATGAGAACATCGCTGGGGCGGTTAGTTCTGGCTGGGTTCCGTCCCCGGGGATCGTTGCACCAGTGAGTCCGGACATTCCGTTGTCCTTGAGCTTCTCGACACCGAAAGCTGCCACCATGTCGTATGCGCCTGATGCCACTGCGTAGCACGCATTGCGGAAGGCTTCGGAGCCTGTCGCACACATGTTCTCAACTCTGGTGACGGGCTTGTAGTCGATCTTCAGCGCTCGGCTCAACGTAAGACCGGAAACGCCCGAACCCAGTGTCCCGAACCAATACGCATCGATGTCAGCCTGCTCGATTCCAGCGGAGGCATAGGCCTCGACCGAGGCCTCGACCAACATGTCCTCGACACTCTTGTCCCAGTGCTCACCGAATGGGGTGCACCCCATTCCGACAATTGCTACCTGATCTTTGATTCCCCGTGATGCCATATCGGCCCCCTAAGTCGTAACCGGTCTTGCTTTCCAAAAGTAGTTGTGGATGCCATTCGCTGTCAGCATCCTTCGAAAGGTCATCTCGACGCGATTGCCAATCTTGACATCCTCAGGATTGGCATCGGCAAGCTCGCATTGAAATCGGCCGCCCCCGTCAAAGTCGATCACCACAGCGATCGTCGGCGGCGACAACGAGTAAGCCAAACGATCGATCGTGAACGTCACGACCGTTGCTTGCACATCTGCCATTGGCGCCGGATCCATCTCGTCAACGGCCCCTCCTTGAACGGACACGCGCATTGGAGGCAAATGTACTGCTCCAGTGGATCGGTCCTTCGAGCCAACGAAACCGTACTTCCAAGACTCGTTCCGGTACGCAGGT
>CALHCB010000077.1 GCA_937930695.1 uncultured Acidimicrobiales bacterium
TGGCCGTAGTCGGCTGGCCAGAATTCCTTGGAGTCGGTCATGAGGGCCGTGAGGTCGGCCTTGAGGGCTGCGAGGTCGAGCGACGCGAACTCCGCGGCGTAGTCGAAGTCATCGCCCATCGGGTCGGACTTGGCCGAGCCCTGGTGAAGGATGTTCAGGTTCAGCTGGTTCGGCCACCAATGCTGGTTGGCCTGGCTGCCTCGAGCCGAATGGTCGCTTTGCAGCACCGGGCATTTCGCTTCGTCTGTCATATTGCTCTTTGGCTCCTGCGGGTTGATTGCTGTGTTTGGGAGAGTGGGTTGTTGAGAATATTGGACGCTGCCCGATTCGACAGCGTTCAAGGAGGCCGGGTTACGTCCGGCAATCGGGGCATCGGCCCCAGTAGACGACTTCGGCTTCGTCGATCTCGAAACCATGATCATCGTCGGCGGTAAGGCACGGCGTTGTTCCGACAGCACAATCGATGTCGAAAATGAGACTGCACCCTCGACATACCAAGTGATGGTGGTTGTCGCCAACACGATCCTCGAATCGAGCGGGTGAGCCAGTGGGCTGAATCCGACGAATGAGGCGTTTGTCAGCCAACGCTCCAAGCGTGTCATAGACCGCCTGCCGGGAGATCGAACCGATCTTGTCCCGAACGATCTCGGTCAGCTCTTCGGCGGTCGCATGTGGACCATCGGTGACTGCTTGCATGATGGCAAGACGCTGCGCAGTGACTTGAAGACCAGAACTTCTCAGCTGCTGTTCAAAGCTCTGCTGCTCGATCGGATCATGAGCTTGTGGCTCTTGTTCCAAGGCGTCCGTCACGGTGGACGAGTCAAGCAGAACTTCTGGACTCAGTCAAGAGTTTGACTCAATCGGTGAAGGTGGACGAAGAGCCTCTCCGAACAAACGGGAGATCGGCAGGTTCGTCGGCTCTCGCCTCTCGTGATAACAAAGCTGGGGGTACGACTGCGAACGACATCGTACGACTCCCCGCTCGCGGGCGAAGCTCTTGCCCTCCGCGAGCCGAGCAACATCCGAGTTGAGAAGCAGAAGGACAACCATGGCAATTGATGTCACCTCCGTAGACGAAGCGCTCATGACGACACGAGCCGTCCGACGCCGCCTTGATCTGGAGCGCCCGGTCGATCAGCAGATTCTCCTCGATTGCATCGATATTGCAGAACAGGCGCCCTCCGGGGGGAACCAAGGCAGCCGCCGGTGGATCATCGTGCGTGATCAGCACATCAAGGATCGGATGGCGGAGATCTACATGGAGTCCGCTGGGCAGTGGATGATCGAGTCCTACGACAAGCTCGAGGGCACGGGACATCCTCAAGAAAAGGTCATGGCATCAGCCGCCCACCTCGCAAAGCATTTGGCCGAGGTTCCCGCCATCGTGGTCCCCACCATCATGGGCGTGCATGACGGCAGCGGACGGCCCGGCCTCTTCGATTCGGTGATTCAGTCGGTGTGGAGCTTTTGTGTTGCGCTGCGAGCCCGCGGACTCGGCACGGCATGGACCACGGCCATTCTCTCCCGCCAAGAAGATCTCGCCGAGCTGTTGGACATCCCCGAAGGCATGACCCAGATTGCGATGTTGCCGGTGGGTTGGATGAAGGGAACAGACGTCAAGTTGGCACCCCGCTTGCCGGCTCGCCAGATCACCTACATCGACGGGTTCGCCCGCACCTGGGAGCAAGGCCCCAGCGATCCACCGACGCTCTCCGATGGTCCCGGAACCGTCGTTGAGGTCGACATCAAGGCAAAGCCCGACGTCATCTGGCCGTTTGTCAGCGACATCAATTTCAGTGCTGATCACAGCGCTGAATTCACTGGTGCACGGTGGGCCGATGGTGTCGAGGGACCAGGGCTCGGCGCCCAGTTCTACGGATCGAACACCCACAAGGCAATCGGCGAATGGGAGGTCCCGTGCTTCGTCGATCTCTACGAGCCCGAGCGCCAGTTCGGATGGATCACCGCCGACGTCGACAACCCTGGTGCTCAGTGGCGATTCGACCTTCAACAGATCGCCGGTGCCACCCGACTTCGATTCCGGCTCATCATCGGACCGGGGCCCTCCGGGATCACGAGGGCGATCGAGCAGATGCCCGAGAAGGAGCCTCGGATCCTTGCTCGACGGATCGATGAACATCGAGCCAACATGCAACTCGTGGTCGACGCCATCAAGCGTGACGCCGAAGCAGCTCAGCCAAAACGGAAGGCGACCGGACCAAAGGCGCCGCTCTCCTAGCGAGACGACAACTCCTCTCCAGAAGCGAACAACCACGATGACTGACCCAGCCGAAACGCCCGAAGCCCGACTGCGAACGCTTGGACTCCAGCTACCAGCACCAGCCGTGGTGCCCGATCATGTTCATCTCCCCTTTTCGTTCGTGAACATACGTGGCGAACGAGCGATGATCTCCGGCCATCCAAAGCAAGCCGCCGATGGTTCGATTGCCGGTCCGTACGGGAAGGTCGGCACGGATCTGTCGACCGCAGATGCCCAGGCCGCAGCTCGCGACATCGGCTTGTCGGTTCTGGCCAACCTGCGGGCTGAGTTGGGCTCCCTCGATCGAGTCACCGGCTGGCTGCGGGTGTTCGGCATGGTCAACTCATCGGATGGTTACACCGACCAACACCTCGTCATCAATGGATTCAGTGATCTGATCCTCGACGTCTTCGGCCCATCGGTCGGCCGTCATTCGAGATCGGCGGTCGGGGTCGCCGGCCTTCCCATGAACTTCGCCATCGAGATCGAAGCCGAGGTAGCGATCAGCTAGCCCACGCTGCGGTCATGCCCATCCCAGTACGGCGCTCGAAGATCCCGCTTCAGAATCTTGCCGGCACCTGACTTCGGCAATGCATCGTCTTCGGACCGAATCGCCACCGATCGTGGCAGCTTGTAGCCAGCGATCAGATCGCGACAGTGGGCGATCAACTCGTCGTTCGTGAGTTCGGCTCCGGGTTTCACCACGACTTCGGCGTGCACCGTCTCACCCCACTCTTCGCTCGGAATGCCAAACACTGCAGCCTCGGCGACAGCGGGGTGGGTGTAGACCGCGTTTTCAACTTCGCTGGTGTAGATGTTCTCGCCACCCGAGATGATCATGTCCTTCGCTCGATCGACGACGAAGAGGTACCCGGCGCTGTCGGCGTAGGCCACGTCCCCGGACCGATACCAACCGTCGACCAACGCGGCGGCAGTTTCCTCGGGACGATTCCAATAACCGGCCATGATGTTCGGCCCTTGGATATAGATCTCACCTGCCTCACCGGTCGGCGCCGGCGAGCCGTCGGATCGTCTCACTTCGGCCCGCACACCAATGATCGGCGCTCCTGCGGAGCGAAGCCGATTCGCAAACGGTTCCTCACCCGCTGCGCCCCGGGCGTGAGTCTCTTCGTCGAGCCAGGTCACCACCGGCGACGCTTCGGTCATGCCGTAGGCCTGAGCCATTCCGCACCCGAAACCTTCGAACGCTTGACGCTGGACTGCAGCCGGCATCGGTGACGCCCCGTAGATCAGCAACCGCATTGCGTCCAGATCCACATCATCGAGCTCGCCGCTCGCCAACGTCATCGTGATCATCGTTGGGACAAGCAACGTCAGCGTGACCTTCTCCGACGCCAGCGCCGACACGGTGGCCGATGGGTCAAACGCCGGAATGAACACATGGCTGCCACCGGCCCAACTCGTGGAGAACGTCATTGCGCCATCGGCCAAGTGAAATTGGGGTGCGGCATGAAGATAGCGATCAGCATGAGTTATCTGGGCACAGACGACCATGTGGAGCGCGTTGGCGGTGATGTTGCGGTGCGTGAGCATTGCCCCCTTGGGCAAGCCAGTCGTGCCACCGGTGTAGAAGATCGCCGCCAGGTCATCGGACGTGGCGACCGGCAGTTCTCGGGCAGGACCTGCCAACAGCGTCTCGTAGGCGATCGTCCCCTCGGGCGCCTGCGTTCCTACGCCCGTCCACACCAACTGATCGAGAAGTTCGCACGCATCCAAGAGTTGCCGTGCCACCAACAAGAACGTCTCGTCGACAAACAGCACGCGAACCTGGGAGTCATCGCAGATGAAACGGAGCTCCTCGGCCGCGAGCCGGAAGTTGAGATCATTGAGGACCATCCCTGCTCCCGGCACACCGAACCAGAGCTCGAGGTGACGGGCCGAGTTGAGCATCAAGACCCCAACGCGAGAGCCCGGTTCGAGATCCAGTCCGAGAAGACCGCTGGCCAACCCGTCTACACGTTCCTTTGTCTCCGCCCACGTTCGACGTTCGCCGGTTCCGATATCTATCGTCGACTCGCCATCGGCGTTGATCAGCGCAGCTCTGTCAAGCACCCACGAAATCGTCGGTTCCATCTGTGTCATCGTCAACCCTCCCTCTCAGGCGAGGATCTTCTCGAGCTCAGCGATGAGCGAGAGGCTGGTTTCGTTGCCGACGAGACCCGCCTGCATGCGGTTCATCATGTAGGTCAGGGTCACGCCGTTGTCGAGGTCATTGAGGACGATCGAGCCGCCCCATCCACCCCAGAAACATTTGCGTCCGCTGGTGATGCCGACCGTGTTGTCCGGAGCAGCGAGGCCATACCCGAGGCCGAATCGAGACGGCACCATGAGCACCTGATCAACGCCATCGGACTGCACCTCGAAGATGCGATCGATGGTCGAGGGTGAAAGCAGCTGCACCCCTTGTGCGGAGCCGCCGTTGGAAATCACGGACTGAATCTTGGCAACCGAGCGAGCGTTGCCGTGACCGTTGGCCGCTCCGATGGTGGCGGCCCGCCACTCAGCAGTGTGGGCAATCTCTGCTTCGGGAAGCGGTCCGGTGAACGTCTTGAACATGACGCTTTCCGGATCAAGGTCTGGCGGCAACGGCAATGGCGGGGGTGCAATGACGTTGCTGATTCTGGCGTGATTCTCCGGAGGGGAACCGATCGTGAAGTCGGCATCGAGTGGCCCAGCGATCTCGTCGGCAAAGAACTGCTTCAAGCCGCGACCGTCGATCCGGCGGATGACCTCACCGACAAGATGGCCCTGGTTGAGTGCGTGGTACCCAGATGCTGTGCCGGGTTCCCACCACGGTGCCTGTGTGGCGAGCCGAGCCGTGGCCCCTTCGTCGTCGAGCACGTCCTGCGTCGTCACAGGTTGGGCCCACGCCGACACACCAGAGGTGTGCGACATCAGATGGCGCACTCGAATGTCTTCTTTGCCAGCAGCTGCGAACTCGGGCCAATAGCTCGCGACGGTGGCATCAGGGTCGAGCGTGCCTCGTTCAACTAAGAGAAGCGCCGATAGGGCGGTCATGGTCTTGGTGGTCGACCAGACGTTGGTGACGGTGTCGGCACCCCAAGGCGTGGTCCGCTCTTCGTCGGCCCATCCGCCCCAAACATCCACGACGAGTTCGCCATCAACAGCAACGGCGAGTGATGCACCAAGGTCATAATCCGCCTCGAGCTGGCGTTCGAGCACATCAACGAGTGCCCCGAATCGATCGTCCCTGGTGCCATCTACCTGCATGATTCCTCCTTTGAGGAAGCCGATCAGCTTCGGGAGCGACCGTACTTCAGCCAGTCGTCAGCAAGCCAGCGACCATCGAGCGCCCACTTCGCGCCCTCTTGTCGTCCAGTTGCCACACCCGAGCACTCATAGGTTCTCGCTATGAACAGATTTCTCAAAGGCTGCCTTACTGTCGTTGCCACAGCCCCTGTGCTTTCCCTTGCCTGCACCAATCTCGCCTCGGTCGCACCCCACGACGAAACGTCCACGACAGCGCAGGCGACTCCCAGCACAGCCAGCAACGCTGCAGAAGCGACGCAGTCACAATCTGGAGAAGCAACGCAGTGGCTGGTCACAATTGATGGAAACGATGCTGGCTGGGTCGTCATTGACCGAACCAGTCAATGGCTTTCCCCCGACTGCCGAAGTGACCTCGAAGCGCAGGGCGCATGGTTCGAGACGGTGCCGTGGGACGTGTTGGAGTCCACTGTCGACCCTGTCGTCACACGTTCCTGCGCCGAGATCGGCCAGCCGATTGCAGCCGACTCTCCCACCCCGACCGTGAGTACCCCACCGCTTGTCGCTCCCGACTGGGGCGGCGCTCAGCTCTCGCGTGGCATCAACTTCGCTGGTGACTTCGAGGTCGAACCGCGGGGCGCCTGGGGCCAACCCATCCCCGACGAGGACTTCGCACTAGCGGCCGCCGCAGGTTTCGATCACGTTCGGGTACCGATCCGTTGGTCGTCCCACACCGGAGCCGCACCTGACTACAGGATTGACCCGAGCTTCATGGCCGAAGTCGATCGCCTCGTGGACCTGTCTCATGTTGCTGGCTTGACGATCGTCATCGACGTTCATCATTTCGAGGAGCTCGATACTGATCCGGTTGGTGAACGGGCTCGCTATCTCGCCATATGGGAGCAGCTCGCAGATCACTACCAAGACGAACCAGCCACCGTCGTCTTCGAACTTCTCAACGAACCAATCGGCCTCTTCAATGATCAACCCGAGCTGTGGAACGAACTCGCAGCGGAGGCACTCAGCATCGTGCGTCGAACCAATCCCACTCGCACGGTGATCATTGGCCCGGTCAGCTACAACCACGCCGATCGCCTCGACGACCTCCAACTCCCCCAAGACGACAACCTCGTCGCCACGATCCACACCTATGACCCGGACTCTTTCACCACCCAGGGTGCAGTGTTCATCGACCCGGTCCCGGCGACCGGGATCACGTGGCGGGCAGACAACGCCTCGGTCGCCTTCGGATGGCAACAGCAATCGTGGGATGTTGGACTCGCACCGACGACCGACGGCATCTCGATCGAATGGGGTCGGGCGTTCGCGGCCTTCGCTCTCGGCACGCTTGAGGATCCGATCGTGTTCGACGAGGTCCAGGTCACGGCCTCCGCTGCGTTCGACGCAGCTGTCTTGTGCAACTACGGCACAGACGTCCAGGCTTCCGAAGTCACCTGGACTGGCAACACGGGTGTCGCTGACGTGTCGGGATGCGGCTTGGTCAACTCGTTGGCCCTGCAACATGTTGGGTCTGATTTGGCGCCGGTGACACTGTCCCGATTCGCGGGTTGTGCAGCCAGCTGTGAAGAGATGATCATGACGCAATGGGACTCGGTTGATGCGCTCATCGAGGGTGCCGCTGATTGGGCAGAAGGCCAGGGCGTTCCGCTCTACATCGGCGAGTTCGGCACGTACAACTCACCAGACACGCCGATCGATCCCGAGTCACGCTTCGCCTGGACGAACGCAGTGCGCACCAGCGCCGAGAAGCACGGTGCTGGCTGGGCCTACTTCGCCATGAGCGATGAGTTCGGCGCCTACGACCGAACCACCGGAGTTTGGATCCCTGAAGTGATTGATGCGTTGCTCGACTAGTCCAGTCTGCCCCTCCTGGATCTGATCGACGGCGCGGTGTCGTACTATTGCGCCGTGTCTCCGACCGTCGACAAGCGCCTTCAAGAGGCAGCAGGCCAGGCCGGCCTCACAATCGACGAACTCGCAGGCGCAGGGGCGAGCGGCGCTGTCTATCGAGCGCGGGTCACCAGCTCAGGCCGAGTCGTTGCCCTCAAAGTCTTGCGGCCTCTCGCGGATGCTGCCCGATTCGAACGTGAGGTCGCGACGCTTGGAGCACTTCGGAGCGACGGGGTGCCAGAGCTCATTGCATCGGGGGACCTCGACGGACAACCGTTTCTTGCGACTGACTGGGTTACCGGTCGATCGCTCGCCGAGTTGCTCCAGGACGGTGCGCTCTCACCGAATCGGGCGATCGATCTCTTCGGCCAGCTGGCGACGATCCTCGATGCGGTGCACGAGGCAGGAATCGTTCATCGGGATCTCAGCCCCGCCAACATCCTCGTTGATGACGAGGGTCGGGTTCATCTGATCGACTTCGGTGTCAGCAACCAGCAGGACGATGTGACACTGACGGCCGACGGGGTCGCACCGGGTACTCCTCGGTATCTCGCTCCGGAAGTTCTGGCAGGGGCTGACGCCACACCTGCGAGCGATCAGTACGGGGCTGCGGTCGTGCTGTATGAGATGTTGACGGGGCGGTTTGCGTACCGAGCCTCCGCCGACACGCTGGCGACAACGCTGCACGACCATGTGCATGGAACGGTCATTGTCCCGTCAGAAGCGAATCCGTGGCTGCCGACTTCTCTCGATCCCCCGATCCAACGAGCACTCGAGAAGGATCCGAAAGATCGCTTCGATGCAATGACGGCCTTTGCCGAGGCGTTGCACCCGACAACATCGACACAGTCGGATCGACGTCCTGGATTGGCTGGGGTGAAGGTGGCAACGCTCCTCGTCGGTGCCGGACTGCTCGGTCTGGCCGGCGGATGGCTTCTGAGGGGCGACAACAGCGGTGAAGCTCTTTCGGTGCCCTACTTGGCGTCGATTCCAGATTGGCGATCCGGACAAGCAACCCGATTGGGCTGCAACTTGATCCCCGATCCCGGCTTCGAGAGCGGCACGATTCCCGTCAGCTTCTACGTTCAAGACGCAGACCGAAACGCACTCGTTGACGACATCGGCGTTGGCCGGACCACCGCTTTGCTCGTGGGCACGACCAACGAGTACGGGTTGTACGGCGAGGTTGTTCCCGTTTCACCGGCGACGCCTTACGTGTTCAGTCTGAGTATCGACCCTGTCGGAGCGGTCGAAAGTGCGGAACTGCGGATCAGCTGGCTCGACGCTGACTTCAGCGCGATCGGCGATGACATCACGTTCGATCTCGATCCCCAGGCCTCCGGTCGGGTGACGCTCGAAACAGGTGAATCGCCAGACGGTGCTGCGTTCGCGGTTCCAACCGTCGAGAAGCGCGGGATCTCCGGGAGTCTCGTTATCGACGAGGTCGTCTTCGCTGACGCCAACGAAGAGTGCGCCAGTCAGGTGCGTCCCGGATGACCGGAGCCGCCTTCTTGGAAATGGCGGATCAGTCCGACGCGGCTGCCGGCCGCTGGGAACTCCGAGATCGCACGACATTGGGCCGGTCGGCCGGCTGTGACATCACCGTGTCGGTCGCCGAGGTCTCCCGTCATCAGGCAACCATCGAACGGCAGTCTCACGGGTTCGTCATCAGCGACGCGGGCAGCCGAAATGGCACATTCGTCAATGGTGAACGCCTCGGCAGCGACGTGCGTCGATTGAACGATGGGGACGAACTCGTGCTGAGTGGCATCGTGACGCTTCGATTCATCGATGACATGGCCACTCCGATGGCACCGCAAATCGGTCGCCTTCACGGCATCTGGATTGATCCGGACACCGATGCAGTGTGGCTTGACGCACAACGTGTCGAACCACCTCTTTCTGATCGCCAACTGGCACTCCTCCGCCTGCTGTACGACGCCGGTGGCGAGGTCGTCGATCGTCGAACCATTGTCGAGCGTGTCTGGAGCGACGTCGCATCAGAAGGAGTGTCGGATCAGGCGGTCTCCGCACTGGTCAAGCGCACCCGAGCTCGCCTGGCCGGTTACGAGTCCTCAGTGCGCTACATCGAGATCGTCAAGACCCGAGGCATCAGACTTCACAACGGTTGAGCAGGCGGCGCTCGATCGCGAGCTGGCCTATAGGGGACGCATCGCGACACCGGGAACTTCGTTCCGGCGATTCTTCGTGGCATTCATTTGCCGCCCGGCCACAGATCTGTGAGCCTCCTGCACATGATCACGAACACGCTCGACATCTCGGCCAAGGACTTCGCATCCGGCACAGGCTGGGACATCAAGCCTGAAGGAGCATGCAAAGGCGAGATCTGTGTTCCGCTTCCCGATGGCTATTCGGCTGCTCAGGCGGCGGACCGGCTCGGCATGGCAATCGTCGCCGACGACGCCTCCGGCTTGACCGCCATCGGCCCTGAGTCGCTCAGCGGACGAGCTCTCGTCACGGCTCAGGCCCCTGAGGTTGTCCTCCCAGACCTTGACGGAAACGAGTTCCATCTTTCGTCGCTCCGGGGCAAGAAGGTCGTCATCGTTTCCTGGGCCCCCTATTGAGGCTGCCGCTACGACCTGCCAGGTTGGCAGGCACTACGCGAAGAACTCGCTCCCCTCGGCGTGGAGATCGTCACCGTTTCCCTCGAACTCAGCGACCCAGAGGTCTCCCGTCCCTTCATCGAGGCAGCAAATCCGACCCACCCTTCACTGCTCGATCCCAAACACCAACTCGATGCCCTCTTCGGGGTCATCAACATTCCCAACATCATCTGGATTGACGAAGCTGGTGTGATCGTGCGACCGCCTGAGCCAGGCTGGCCGCCAGGCGACGGCTACCCGGAATGGCTTCGCACTTTCCTCGACGAGCGCAACGCGGCAGTTGAAAAGAAGGCGGCCGAGATCGAGAAGGACGACCCCGAACTCGCCGCCCGAATGCGCGGCGGTCAGGATCGAGACTCCTACGCCGATGCGATTCGAGACTGGGCAGAGAAGGGTGCCGAAAGTGTCTTCGCTATGACTCCAGACGAGGTTCTCGAAGCCTCTGGCGAACGTGGCGCCGACAAGAGCGAAGGAGCCGCTCACTTCGAACTCGCCAACCATCTCTGGACCGCGGGCAACCGCGACGATGCCATCAGCCATTTCAACGAGGCACACAGGCTTCAACCCGAGAACTGGACCTACAAGCGTCAAGCCTGGTCACTCGTCGGCAACGAGAATGCTGGTGGAGGTGAGATGGGGCTCTTCAACCAGGGCCCTCTTCCTGGTGCTGAAGCCGATTGGCCCTTCGACGGAAACTTCGCGGCCGAGTCGGCGGCCACACCGGCAGGTGACTACTACCCCAACACGATGTAGCCCTCAGCCGAGAGAAGCTTCCGCCAACATCGAGTTGATCGATCGGTGGAGATGGATCAACGGCGGTTCGATCCGGCCGAACACGAGCTCGGGGATGGCGCCCGACTCGAGGTTTGCCTGGATCCGCTCCATC
>CALHCB010000078.1 GCA_937930695.1 uncultured Acidimicrobiales bacterium
GACCACGGCGACCGCCATGATTCGAGGCACTCGCTTGACCAGGAGCGTTGCTGTCGCAGGCGGGGCAACCAGGAAAGCAAAGACGAGCAAGTTGCCGACCGTTTCAAACGAAGCGACGATTGAGACCGCAACGAGAACAAGCAACGCAACATGGGCCAGTCGCGGCCGCAGCCCAAGCAGCTGAGCCTGGGTCTCGTCGAAGGTCATCACGAGAAACGCCCTGTAGAAGATGACGACGCCGATGACGGCAAGGATCGCCGCTCCCGCCTGACGAATCAGATCTGCGTTGTCCACGCCGGTGATGCTTCCGAAAAGGAAGCGATTGAGATCGCCGGCATAGGAACCGGACTGGCTCGACATGATCACCACGGCAAGTGCGAGGAAGCCGACAAAGAGCACGCCGATCGACGCATCTTCCGGCAGCGGAGAATGCGTCTTGATGACATTCACGCCGCCAACCATGAGCAGCGCGGCAACGAGCGCCCCGACCGTGGTGTTCACCCCGAGCACAAAGGCGATGGCGATCCCTGGAAGGACACCGTGGGCCAATGCGTCGCCGAGAAAACTCATACCCCGAAGAACAACCCACGTACCAACGAGCGACGTCGCTACAACTGCGAGCACACCAGCCAGGAGTGCTCGCTGCATGAACTCATTGGAGACGAACGGATCGATCCACCAGTCGATGGGGTGAGCGATGGCATCCACGTCGTTCCTTTCGAGTTCGGCTGACAACCTGAGAGAGCAAGTTGAGAATGAGTCTCATCCGCACCATACTGACGCCGTGTTCGGATCAGACAAGCGCAACCTCGGGGCTCCCTCGTTAGAGCTGCGCGACGTCGGTGTTCGGTTTGGTTCCGTTTCTGCGCTCGAGAGCGTCACGCTCGAGATCTACGGTGGGACGAGTGTTGCCCTCATGGGTTCGAACGGTTCTGGAAAGACAACGCTTTTGCGGGCCATTGCCGGTCTTGGTCTGCCGACCTCTGGCGCACTCACGACAAAAGGACACCGTGGCGGTGCCTTGAGCATTGCCTATGTCGGCCAACATCAGCACCAGCACGGGTGGATCCCCCTGACCGTGTCCGAAGTATTGACCATGGGTCGCTACCGAAGCCGGCGACTTCTCGGGCGCATCACATCGGGTGACCGCGAACTCATTCGGCAAGCGGCGGAACGGCTCGACGTGGTCGACCTGCTTTCCACACCGTTCGGTGACCTTTCAGGCGGCCAACGCCAACGGGCTCTCGTCGCAGGCGCCCTCGCCAACGACGCGGACTGCTTGCTCCTGGACGAACCCATCACCGGCCTTGATCCTGGTAGCCAACGGGCGATTCTCGAGGTTGTCGATCAGGAGCGCGATCGGGGAAGGATCGTTGTCTTGTCGACGCATCATTTGTCTGAGGCTCGGCGGTGTGACCGGGTGGTACTTCTCGCCGGGAATGTCATCGCAGACGGGTCTCCCGACGAGGTACTCACCGAGCCAAACCTGGCGGCGGCATTTGGGCTTCGCCTCTTGGGAGGCGGCACCGAGTCCGATGGCTCGGTGATCGTCATCGACGAGCACGGACACGGACACGGAGATGGCCATGGACACGAACCGTTGCGGCCCGGAATCCGACAGCCTTAGTTCCCAGCAGTGTTAGAGGCCAGCAGCAATCACACAGAAGTGCTTCGACGTTGCGTTGAGTCGATCGGGGAGCACCGCTTGGTAGTCACCTGAGTCGTACGCAGCCTTGGCGGCCTCGGTCGATTCGAATTCCAGGACCACGGTGTGATCGCCGGCGTCGCCTTCAAGCGCGAGACTCGAGCGATCCACGGCCAACGGCTTGGATGTCGATCCAATGCCCAGAGCTGGGATGGCACCTTTCTGGTAGGACTTGTAAAGATCAGCGTCTTCGATGGCAAAGTTGACAATGAGGTAAGCAGGCATGCCGAGAATTTAGTCGGCGCCCGACCTCAGCGACAATGTCCGACGGTTCATCCGCCGTCACCGACCCAGGTCGACTTGGCTTGGCCTGCCGTCATGGCGGCGATCACGAAGAGTATGGCGGACATCGTCATGGCAGTTGGCACGGAGAACACTTGAGCGACGGCGCCGAGCGCCACTCCCCCGAGTATTTCTCCAAAGGCCTCGCCCTGTCCCATGAATGAGTGAACCGTTGCCCGAGCGTCATCGCTCGCAAACGTGTTCGCCCACGTGGTCACGAGCGGCTCCATCGCATACGAGAGCCCTCCTTGCAGTGAGAGCCCGAGGGCAGCGATCACCAAGAACTCTGAATGGGCAAGCGCGACGACGCCGATCGCCATGCCGAGCAACGCAAATACGAAGGCCCCGACCACACCGGATCCCTTCGCCTTCGTACTGGCGATGAGGAGCAACAGAGCAGCAAGGCCAAGTTTCACCGCGGTGATCACCGCAACGATGACGACCTCATCGAACTCGGTGGGAAGACCGATATCGACCAGCCGTTGCACGTCCAGTCGGTCAATCGCCTCCTTGGCCAATCCGAAGACGAACATTGCAGTGGCCAGCAATCGCAGTGAGCGCACGCTCCGGGTCTGAGCCAGACCACTTCGAAGCATGTGCATGAACTCCGACCAGCCCTCGCCTTGGACTCGGACGAAGTTGCGCTCACTCATGATGTTGGCCAGAACAAGTCCCCATGTGGTGAAGATGATGCCGATGGTCATGAGTGAGATGGTGAGCGTCGTCACAGCCGCTAGTGCTCCGAAGACAACGATGCCGACAATTCCTGCGATGAGCTGAAGTCGGGCTCGCCGAAGAATGACCGGTTCAACCTTCGCTGAGGATCCGACTTCGCTCGTGATCCAGGCAGTTTCCGCTCCCGTCTCGAACGTATTGCCGAATCCGATCATGATTTGAGTGAGGACCAGCAACCAAAAGGGCTCAACAAAGCCACTCGCCACAAAGGCCAATCCCATGACGAAAAACGAGATAACGATGGACCACTTGCGGCTGTAGACATCAGCTACCACCCCGGTCGGTATCTCCATGGTGAGAATCGTCAGTTCCATGACAGTTCCCAGCACGACGAGCTGAAACGGTGAGAGGTTGACCTCGGTCACGAGCCGCACGAAAAACAGTGGCCAAAAGCCACCGCGACAAGCCCGACGGATGAGACCGTTGAGGAGGTAGACCCTGGTGGCAGTCAAGCGGCGCACGCTACTTGTTCCATGCAAAGGACTCCTTGGTGAAGGCCGAAACTCCTTGGCAACGCATGGGATCGACGCGTTCCCAGTTCGATCAGGACACCCACTTCTGGCAGACTCCGCACATGTCGATTGACGTCACGCCATCTGGTCAAGCCTGCGGAGCAACCCTCCGCGGCGTCGACCTGACCCAACCTCTCGAGCCGGCAACTATTGCGGCCATTCGTGCCGCATGGCTACAGCATCACGTCGTGGCCTTCCCCGACCAGGCGATGAGTGACGATGACCTCGAGCGGTACACGTTGTCCTTTGGTCCGTTCGGCGACGATCCTTTCATCGCTCCGATCGAAGGGCGTTCCAACGTCATTGCTGTAGAGCGCCGTGCCGACGAGACCGGCACACTGTTCGCTGAGAATTGGCATAGCGACTGGAGCTTCCAGGAGAACCCGCCTTCCGCAACGTGCCTACTCGGAGTCGAGATCCCGCCGGCTGGCGGCAACACGTTGTACGTGAATCAGCACGCCGCGCTCGATGCGATGCCCGTCGAGTTGCGCGATCGGCTTGAAGGAAAGATGGCGATTCATTCCGCACGCGGCGGTTACGCCCCGGACGGAACCTACGGCGAGGACGACAAAGCAAGCCGAAGCATGGATATTCGGCCTTCGGATGCGGCAATGGCCACCCAGCTTCATCCCATCATCCGTGCTCATCCCGAGACCGGCAGGCTCGGCATCTTCAGCACCATTGGCTACATCATCGGCATTGATGGGATGCCCGACGAGGAAGCCCGCGAACTGCTCTTCGAGCTGTACCACTGGCAAACTCGCGAAGAGTTCCAGTACGAGCACAAGTGGGAAAAGGACATGCTCGTCATGTGGGACAACCGTTCGGTGCTCCATCGGGCCACGGGCGGCTACGACGGCCATCATCGACTCCTTCATCGCACGACCATCGGGGCCAGCACGTGACCGATCCGACAACGTCGGCGCGGGTCGCACTCGTCACCGGCGGTGGAACCGGGGTTGGTCGAGCCGCCTGTCTTGCGCTCGCCGAAGATGGTTGGACGCTCGTGGTGACTGGGCGACGAATGGACCCACTCAGCGAGACTGTCACGATGGTGGAGTCAGTTGGCGGGACGGCCTTCGCTCACACGGCTGACGTTGCGGACCCTGGTTCAGTTGATCAGCTGTTCGCCGAAATCGAGAACCGATTGGGTCGCCTTGATCTTTTGTTCAACAACGCCGGACGAGGCTCGGCTCCAGTGCCGTTCGAAGAGATCGACTTCGATACGTGGAAGCAGGTTGTCGACATCAACCTCACCGGGTCGTTCCTTTGCGCCCAGCGTGCATTCGCGCTGATGAAGCGCCAGGAACCCAACGGAGGGCGAATCATCAACAATGGCTCGATCTCGGCCCACACACCACGACCGAATTCCGCACCGTACACCGCGACGAAACACGCCATCACGGGCCTCACGAAATCGTTGTCACTCGACGGACGTTCGCATGGCATCACTTGTGGCCAGATCGACATCGGGAATGCGCTCACCGAAATGACGGCGCGAATGGGCGACGGAGTCCCGCAAGCGGACGGGACGATCAAGGGGGAGCCGACGATGAGCTCCGCAGATGTCGGCCGGGCCGTCGTATACATGGCGAGCCTGCCACCTGATGCCAATGTCCTCACGATGACCGTGATGGCCAACGAGATGCCGTTCGTCGGACGGGGGTAATCCCTCGTCCGAGATCCTCAGTTCTCGTTGTTGGCCGGACCCGGCTCGGGAGCCCAGTCGGGAAGTGGTGCATACACAACGGGACGGGCGGACGCGTGGTCGATCTCCCACTCTCGAGGCCATGCGTTGCCGCTACAGCCTGCAAGCCCGCCGGTTTGCTGTTCCATAACGCCCGCCGGGCGGCCAAGCACCGGGCATCGAGGCGAAGGATGCCGCTGACCGATGAGGTGGCCGACCTCGTGGTTCACGAGGTAGCCCCGGTAGTCAGTGAGATCTGCGTCCCAGTGTTCAACGCCGACCCGCCATCTATCGGCGTTCAGGGCCACGACCGGTCCGTTCTGGCAGCTGACGGTGCCGCCAGTGTCGAGTGGCAGGCACAGTTCGTCGACAACTGAACCTTCGGCCAGAACGACGAGATAGGGCCCGTCGGTGCTTCGGATAAAGGAGAAGCCGGCTCTCCCCCACCCTCGAGGATCGTTCAAGATGTCGAGGGCCTGCACCGCGAACGTCTCGACCTCGAAATCTGGCACACGCGACTCGAATCGAAGCTCCACGATCTGTTCTGCAGCCGCATTCGGATCGGGATTCGTTGATGTCACAGCAGAGCTGGATGTCACAGCAGAGCTGGATGTGGCCAACAGAACCGTGGTTGATGGTGTTGTGGTTGTGGATGCGGTCATCGTCGTGGTTGTTGCGGTCGCGTTCGACGGTACTGATCGGGCTTGTTCGCTCGTCTCAACTTGGGCGCAGGCGCCAACAAACAGAATGGTCAACAATCCGCCGGTGCGTCGTACCGTTTCCAAACGGTGGCCCACCCGAGCGCTTAGCCGCAATGGCTCGACGGAGGAAGGTCCAGAGCAGGATTGCGGTCAAAGAAGCCGAAGGGGATCCATGTACAACGTGCGTATTCAGTTGGCATCACTGGATAGTCCTCCGGACGCGCAGAGTGTGTGAGTCCGAAGGTGTGCCACACCGTGAGCGGTGTATCGACAATGGAGCGATTCGCTTCGGTCCACGTTGGCAAACCTTGTCCCTCCGGCCGACTTTGGGAAACGTGGTTTCCTGCGGGGAAGCGTTCGGCTTCGTTGGTCGGAGTGATCCACATGTTCTGCTTGGCGAATCCCGAACGTCCGGCGATGCGAGATGCGTCGGCAGGGAACAACGTTGAGGTGTCGGCAGGAATCAACTTGAAGCCGACGGGTTGCCCGAGCCGATTCAGTTTGTTTTGATTGATGACCCGCCATGACCGACTTTTGGCCGCGTCCACTCGATCCGTCGCCTGCTGTTCTGTTTCGAGGGTCGTGGCAACTGCTCGAAACGCATTGTTGTGAGGATTGCTCGGACCGGGTGGATCTGCCTCGATATCAACTCGCAGGGCCGTATTGTTCGGCCCATCGACTTCCATCTCGAAACGGGCACAGAACAGGTGCTGATGAATCGGGGCGGCGACTTCTGGTGCAACGAGGGCGGAGTAGGTCAGGTCATCGCCCTCTTGGTAGCTCTGCGTTGTGACGATGCCCGTGAGCTTGATCTCCATTTGGATGGTGCCGTCGAGATAGAGGTACCAGAAAATTCCGTAGTCGTAGTTCCCGACGGTGAAGATCGAGCTGATCACGAGACGTCGACTCCGACGCACTTCGGCGGCATGCCCGTTGTGGGCGTCGGTGTGCTTCCAGGCGATGCCGAAATCCTCTTCATGGATGCAGATCGCTTGATCGACATGGACCGGTGTTCCGTCCTCGAGGGCCCAGGCGCCATCGAGGTACGTAATGTCGCCGAGACAATCACATCCGAGCACGAGGGAGTTGACGCATCGACCGAGCCCGACCTCGCCAACGTCGAGAGCGTTCTTGAATGCCTGGCTTTCTCGGGTTTCGCCGTAGGGCACGACCATTTCGGCCAAACTGGCCCGACGCATGATCGGCCGGCGTGCCTGCTCATCGGTCCATCCCAATGACTGAAGAACGAGACCTTCGGTGTGGTCGAGCAGTGCTCGGACGTCCCAGTTCTGCCACCGAATGTGGTTTCCATCAGTCACGGTGAAACTCGGGCCGTCTGGCTGGGTGATGTTGATGGTTTGCAGGCCGGTCCGGGGCGTGACGGCCGCAGCGTCGTAGTTGCTCTTTTCCTCGGCGATGGGCCAAACACCGATGTCTTCGATCTCGTACACCTCGTTCTTGTCGAGATCTACGAACACCATCAGTCCATCAACAGGTCGGGCATATCCGTTGTCCGAAACGACGTCTCGTTGAAACAGGATGCAGCGAGCGACTCGACGGCCCTCTTCATGAGCGAGCCCCATGTTCCCCGTCGGCCAGGCATCGACTTGCAGCGTGCTCATGTCGGTGATGCCTCGCTTCGCTACCGCCGCGATGACGCCAGGATCTGCTTTCACCGCCGCAACGGACGCCGCGATCTCGGTAAATCCATATTGGGGGACCTGATCATCAACGAGCTGTCGAGTGACCAACGTGTTGGTTGACATCGAGATGATGAGCTCTTCGATCTGGGCGGTACTCGTGCGATACAGCCAGACCTCGATGAGACGGTCACCCCCTCTCACCGAATGAGCAACCGCAACGCGCCGAAAGCTCGTGTCGTCGTGCACCAGACCGAGCTCCTTCACGGTGTTGACGATCTCGGGGATCTCAGAAGCAGTCAGGATCGACTCGGAGTGGGCAGCCATCTGCGCAACCTAGTGCGCACCGACGGCCGAAGGCTCAGTCTGAGAGTCAGTCGGCATGTATGGGGATCGTGAACGCGAACGTTGCACCGTTTCCTGGCTCGCTCTCGACCCAGATCCGGCCGCCGTGATGCTCGACGATCTCTCGGGAGATCGGCAGACCCAATCCGGTACCTCCCGGCTTCGAGGTGAGCGTGTCGCCAACCTGACGAAACTTCTGGAACACCGCGTCCTGATCGAACTCGGCGATTCCCGGACCCTGATCGAGGACTCGTATCTCGATCTCGGACTCGATCTCTGATGCCTCGATCCGGACCGGACCACCGTCGGCGAATTTGATCGCGTTGGAGAGAAGGTTGATGGTGACCTGCACCATGCGGTCGTGATCGACGTGTACGTCGGCCAGATCCTCGTCGATGGCCACCTGCAGCGAGATCGATTGCTGACCGGCTATCGAACCCACCGCCTGCACGGCCTGATCAATGATTCTTGCTGGCTCCACGATGTCCATCGTCCACGCCATCTCGCCGGCCTCGATCTTTTCGAGGTCGAGCACGTCATTGATCAACTTGGTGAGCCTGCGCCCCTCAAGCTGCACGACGTCCAGGTTGGCTTTGATGGTGGATGCCGCTTTCGCCGCACGCTCGTCGTCGGGATCAAGCGTGGGAAAAATCCGCTCGTCGAGTCGCTTCTCGACCAGCCGAACGAAACCGAGCACCGATGTCAACGGAGTTCGCAACTCATGGGACACGCTGGCGAGGAAGTTCGACTTCGCGTCAGATGCAGCCTCTGCCTCCTGACGAGCGTGATCAAGTTGTTGGGTCCGGTCGACGACTCGCTCTTCCAACTCTCGAAACAACTCGAACCCGGCGAGCGCTGACCCGATCTGGTTCGCAATCGTTTCCATCAGACCAGAGTCTTCGGGGCCGAATGTGCGTGCCGTATCACGATTCTCGACACTCAGCATCCCGAGATGCCGGCCGTTGCTCGAGACTGGCGCCTCGAGTGTTTCTGTTCGAGCCGGGAGATTGTCCGGGTGGCTTCGGGTGTGCACGACCAACTCGCCCGTCGCCTTGTCGACGAGCTGCAGGGTTGCCCGATCGAAGCCGAGGCGAGTCACCATGGCCTCAATTGCTTCGTCGAGTCGACTGTCGAGGTTGCGTACCGAGCTGAGCGAGCTACTGATCTCGGTGAGTGCGATGATTTGCCGTAGCCGCGAGGAGAGCTTGGAGTTCGCCTGGTGAAGCTCGGCTTGGCTGGCGGCGCTGATTTCTGCTTCCGCTTCCAGAATCGCTCCCTGCTCGGCAAGGCGTTGTCGGTGAAAGTCTCGATCTCGCCGGATTCCTGCCAGCAGACTCACGATCACCGCTCCGAGGAACACAGACAGCCCGAGCAAGAGTGCCGTGGCCACCCGGGTTGCGGTGAGCGTGGTCAGCAGCACCACGAGCGCGACAGCGCCGAGGAGGCCGGCAATCGCCCATCTTCGATGCGGTCGTGGCCGGTCGACCCAGGTGAACTCCCAGGAACAGAACTCGTCGCCGTGGAGCTGACAGGTCAGCTCGCGGTAGTCCGCACGTGGCAGACCGGAATGCTCACGTGGCAACGACGCCATGAACGACGAGATGAAGAAGCAGGTCATCCGGGTGTAGGCCGCTCCCACGGTCTCGCTCACGGTTGAACGTGCATTTCGGGACGACCACCGAACAATGGCCTGGTTCGATCCGATCGTTTCGGAGTACATCTCTTCGCTATGAATCCAGCGAGAGAGCGCGGGAACGATGGAGAACACCTGCCGCAAACCGAGCGAACGAGCAACCGTCATCTCGGTCGTGAGATCTGTGTTGTCTCCGGAGAAGACCTCGAACTCCGGATCGCGACCAATGAGTTCCCAACACGCTCGTGACAGATAGACGTCGCACTCAATGGAATAGCGAGTCCGACGGTCCAGCAGTTGAGCTTCTGTGAGGTGAAATTCGGGGTCACGGATCGAACCGTTCACCCGATCGAGGAGCCGTTGCATGCCGTCGCGGCGCGCCGCGGTTCGCACACCAGCGATCTCTGTTTGGGAAGCCGCAGTGCCGAGTTCAGCTTCAGCGGCATCCGAGATGCGTTTCATCGTCATCTCGACGAACGGGACAATCGATGTGCCATTGGAGAAGTCGACAGACCGTCCGTCGATCGTTCGGCCCATCGGCTGATGTTCCATCAGGTCCGGAAGCACATCGAACACGTCCGCCAGATTCGGATAGCTCTCGGTATCCCACTCCGGATAGGCCCTCACCGCAACATGGATAGCAGTTCAACCGAGAAAGCACGACCGAAGAATCACGTCACTGGATGGCACGGGACGCCGGTAGACATGTCGTGTGCGCGCCGTTCTTCTTCTGACCTGTCCCGACCAACCTGGTGTCGTAGCCAAAACTGCCAATTGGATCGCAGAGCAAGGCGGCAACATCCTGCACGCAGAGCAGCATGTTGCGGCTTCAGCGTCTGGGGCAACTGCGTCATTCTTTCAGCGCATTGAATTCACAACCGACGCGTTCAGTGTTGCACCCCATGACATTGGTCAAGCCTTCGCTCCTGTCGCTGCCGAATTAGCGATGAGTGTCGACTTGCGATTGGCCGATGTGCCGATGCGGCTTGCCCTGATGGCATCACGACAGCCACATTGCCTTTATGACCTTCTCACGCGCTGGAAGAGCGGCGAACTCCCCGCCGACCTGCGAGTTGTCATCTCAAATCATGTCGACCATCAGGACATATGCGAACACCTTGGGGTGCCGTACGTTCACCTGCCGGTGACCAAACAGACGAAGTCCGAGCAGGAAGCAAAAGTTCTTGAGACCCTGCGGGCCTACGACATCCAACTCACCGTGATGGCTCGGTACATGCAGATTCTTACCGACGACTTCATCGCCAGCTGCCCCAGCGCCATCATCAACATCCATCACTCATTCCTTCCAGCGTTCATTGGAGCGAACCCTTACCGGCAGGCCCACGATCGAGGAGTGAAACTCATCGGGGCTACCGCGCACTACGCGACCGCTGATCTCGATGAAGGTCCGATCATCGAGCAAGACACTCACCATGTTTCGCATCGAGACGATGTGGCCCGGCTCACGGCCAAGGGTCGCGATTTGGAGACGGTCGTACTGGCCCGGGCGGTTCGAGCTCACCTGGAGCACCGGGTAATCACGCACGAAAACAAGACCATCGTGTTCTCCTAGAACCATACAAATGTGGCGAAAGGCTTGCGAAAGCGACCTCTGGTCGGCAAAGTATTGACTGGTGAGCGACGAAATGAACGAGCTCGAAGGATCGGCCATCGTCGCTGAACGCGTCAGATGGAAGACCGCAGTCATCCTCGAGGCCCACGATCTGAGTGTGGAGCCGGGAACTATGCGCGAGCCGTGGACCCTCGAGGCGCAGCGCAGAATAATCAGCATCTACGGCATGACGCTGCCGAATGACTTTCTCGTCAAGATGGAGCGCGACACCCGAGTCGCTGCCGGGGTCATGGACCGGAACTGGCCTCGTGGAGAGATCGAGCGTGACTGGAGCATCCTGCATCGTTTTCTGACGGCGGTGTCGACAGCGATTCGTGAGCTCCCCTCTCTCGATCAGAGGGAACCGACACCGGGATTCAGAAGCGGCCTCCAGCCTGTGGGACCAGCGATCACCCGATTCGATCTCATCGCTCGCGTTCTGCATACCGACGGAGTTCTTCGCCTGCAGACGGCGGCGAAACACTCCCTCGGGTACTGCCGACGGCCATCGTTTGACGTGCTGACGGCCGAGGAACTCAGCTGGCTCAAAGCGCTCTCTGGAGGCGGAACCGTCATCGATCTCGCGATCGACTCCCACCTCTCGCGTCGAACTGTTTATCGCCGGCTCGACATCATCTGGGCCAAGCTCGGCGTCGACAACAAGGCACAGGCGCTTGTCGCTGCATCAGCGATGGGGTTGCTCGACGATATCAATTCGTCTCCCGGAGGCTGAACCTGCGCGATTACGCGCGGTGCGACACTCAAACAAGCTGGGAAAGAATGTGACGCAGCGCTTCTGCGTCTTCTGCGTCCTTGACCGGGGTCGAAAACTCGATGCGATCGACTCGATCGGAATAGCGATCGTTCAACTTGTCCGCGATCTCGTCATAGGTCCCGATCGTGGCGACGGTGTGCAACATCTCGTCGGTGACAAGGTCCGGTAACTCTTCCCATCGCTGGCCTCGGGAGAGTTCGGACGCGGCTCGGGCGATGTCTTCCCAGCCGTGGAGGGCAAACGTTCGGCGGTACGACGGTGTGGAGAGGTAGAAGGCAACTCTGGCCCGGACCGTGCGGACGACTTCTTCAAGCTTGACCGCATCAGGTGCGGTGCCGATCAGCGGCTTCATGCAGACCTCCACCTCGGCGACGTCGCGCCCAGACCTCGCGGCGCCTCGGGCCATCGCCGGAAGAACCTCTTCATCGATGAATCGGGGCGTACACACCGGGTGGAGCCGAATGCCATCTGCGACCTCGCCGGCCACCGCACACATGTTCGGACCGATTG
>CALHCB010000079.1 GCA_937930695.1 uncultured Acidimicrobiales bacterium
CGGGGTGAGACGTCGGCTTCACCCGCACCGTCTGATGTTCCCAAGGCGACGAACGGCGAAGCCCCAAGAAAGGCAACGGACGCGTCGTCCAGCTGTTCGAGCACATCATTGCCATCGACGGTGCCCGTCGATTTCGCCGGAGCCGTGGTCGCAGTCCAGAGCTTGGATCGAATCAGTGCCTTCGCACAGTGTGCGTAACTTTGATCCGGGGCTACTGCGAGGACGGCGCCGCCATCTCGCAACGACGCCGACCCGTTCACACGGAGCGTGTGTCGGATTCCCGGCACGGTAAGCAGCACTCCGGCGAACGGTTGCGGTGCAACATTGGCCGCGACCATGGTTCTCAAACACTCAGGAATCGGGAGAAGGAGCTCACTATCGGCGTCTTGTGCGACGAACCCTGGAGCTCCGCCGCTTGCCATCAGACGAGGTGCTCCACCCTCGTCAACCGTGGTGACGAAGGCGAGCCTTGATGCAGCGAGAAACTCACTCGTGGACGGCCGCAGAGGTCCAGACCTGATCTTGTCTGCGACCATCGATGTCGGCTGCTTGATCACCCGCCGCAGTTCTTCTTCGGTCTGGATGTAGTCAGCTGCCACGTCCGAACCGTACTGGGCGCAGCCGAGCCGACCCGCAACGGGTGGACTGCTGATCTGAGACAGGCCCGCTCACCACCTCTATTCGTGTAGCGCAAGCTTGTCGAATGCCTTGTCGACCTGTTTCGCATCGCCGGCGACAGCGAAACCTGCGATCGACAAGTCCGCGGTGGTGACCATCTCGACTGCTGCTCGATTATCAACGTCGGTCATGGTGGAGAACATCTCGTCGGTATAGACGGCAACGAGCAGTCCCCTACTGATTGCCCGGTCGAAGCTTCGTCGTATCCCAGCCGCATCACCGGTAAAGACTCGAACGGGGTGGGCCAGCATCGGCGGATAGGCCCGACCATCGCCATCGAGATACTGATCGCCGACCAGCGACGGCTCGGCATTCGCGAATCCACTGGGCAAGAAGGCGGCGACGTTGAGCTTTTGCCAGGTCTCGAGGTCTTGTCGTACCGCAAGCGCGATCTTCACTGCAGCAATCACAGCGCACGCCCAACGGTGGAATCGACGTGGTCCGGGATCGACTCGGCATCAGCCTCGCCTGTGGTCGATGTCCCAGTCGGCTCGAACATCAGGATGGAACCGCCAGGAGACGAAGGCTTGTGTTCCGTGCCTTTCGGCACGACGAACACGTCGCCTTCGGTCAAGACCACCGTGTGTTCGTCGCCACGATCGTTGCGCAACGCAATGTCGAACTGTCCGTCGAGCACCAGGAAGAACTCGTCGGTGTCAGCGTGAGCGTGCCAGACATGCTCACCAAGGGTGTGAGCGATGCGCACGTCGTAGTCGTTCATGGTGGCGACGATTCGGGGGCTGTACACCTCGTCGAACGACGCGAGTGCTGTGGCCAGGTTGATGGGCGTTGAGGAGCTCATGCGGAGATTCTCCCTTGTCTGATTCGAGCTGGCTTGTACGTTGTTGATGTGACCAGCGTTGATGCGACCGGCGTTGATTTGGAACAAGAACTCCCTTCGGGATGCAAAGTCGAGGCTTGGCGACCACCAGTTGCTGGGATCTCTGAGGTCTTTCACGCTCGCATCGTCGACTACGGCTATCCAACGCACTGTCACGACACGTGGACGGTGTTGATCGTCGACACCGGGGCCATCAGCTATGACCTCGACACGAAAGCGTGCGGGGCCAGCGGCGCGACCGTCGCCATCTTGCCGCCCGGTGTCACCCACAACGGTCAGCCAGCTTCAGGAGCACCAGGATTCACCAAACGAGTCCTCTACCTGGACAACTCGTTTCTGCCCCTGAGCCTCGTTGGAGCGGCGGTGGACCAGACCAACATCATCGATCCAACACTCCGTCACACGCTGGTCGATCTGCACGCCGAGCTTGCGAACGACCCCGACCCCTTGCACGCCGAGTCATCGCTGACCCTCATCGCCGAACGCATCACCTGGCATCTCGGGGCGACAGACAAAGAACAGGCACGTGCTGAAGACGACATCGCCCGCAGGCTGAGACAACTTCTCGATGCGGCAATCGAGGAACCCATCACGTTGTCCGACGCTGCTCAGAAGCTCGAGCGGAGCAAGCCCCATCTCATCCGAAGTTTCACCGCGGCCTACGGGGTTGCCCCGCATGCGTACCTGATCGGCAGGCGAGTGGAGGCTGCGCGCAAACTTCTCCTCAACGGGATCGCACCAGCTGAAGCTGCGACCGCTGTCGGTTTCTACGACCAGTCTCACCTCACCCGCCACTTCAAGCGGCACACCTCGGTTCCACCCGCCACCTACGCCTCGAGCCACGCAAGCCAGACGCGTTCTTGATCAATGCCTTCCTCGGCGTGTTCGACGTGCCTGCCACGATGCGCGAGGCTGACGCAATGGAGATCGAATCCGTTCACGAGGACTTCGGAGGCCGAGTCCGAGGCTTGGATCTAACTGGTCCCCTCTCCTCTGACGATGTTGAGGCGCTCCATGTCGCCATCGATGAGTTCTCGGTTCTCGTGTTTCCTGAACAAGACATGACCGACGAGGCCCAGATGGTGCTCACTGCAGCCCTCGGTGAGCCAGAAGAGAGTCACGTCGTGTTCGGCCGCACGGGTGAGATCGCGTACATCGGGACCATCGGCAACGTGATCGACGATGAGAACAAGCGCGACGACGCCCACCCCCACACTCTCAGCCAGAAGGGCAACAACCTCTGGCACTCCGACTCCTCGTTCCGCCGCATCCCGTCCTACGTGTCGATCCTTCATGGGTATGAGGTTCCGCCAGAGGGCGGGCACACCGAGTTCGTCAGTCAGCGAGCGGCCTACCAACGACTGGGAACCGAGAAGCAGGCGCAAATCAACGATCTCCATGTGCTCCACGACTACGTGTTCAGCCGAACCAAGGTCGCTCCCGTCCACGACAACCATGCCGCCTCCCTGCCCCCGATCGAACAGAGGCTGGTCCGGACCAATCCTCGACACGGTCGCCAAAACTTCTACGTCGGGTCTCATGCCCGTTCGATCATCGGTTGGAGTGGGGTCGACAGCCGTCAGCTGATCGACGAGCTCAACGAATTGGCGACGGAGCCAGCACGCCGATGGGTGCAACAGTGGCAACCAGGCGACACCGTGATCTGGGACAACCGTTGTGTCCTCCACCGCGGCTCGGGTTACGACGCCGACCGATTCCGCCGCCGCATGCGCCAAACCCGAGTGCGCGGAGCCGGGCCAACGCTCGACGAGTAGCTGGTCGTCAGGCCAACCCTTGCAGTGTGGGTCTGTATGGTCGTTCCGTGGAGCCGATAACGAGAGACCTCTGGGCCAAGCAGGACCAACACGAGGGTGATCGTTGGCGGTTGTTCGCCGCGATCGGCGAGGTCATCGGGGCAACTCGGGTGCTCTATCCCGGATCCTTCGTTGACCTCGCGCCTTCCTTCGTATGGCCCTCGGTCACCTACGTCGACTCAGATCGCAGAGCAAAGCGTTTCTATGATGATGTTGATGGAGTCGGTGAGATCATCGCTGAGCACGACCCTGTCACGTCTGAGCCGGAAGCCGTCTTCATCGCTGCCGACTACACCACTGACCTCGGGCTGGAAGACGAGAGCTTCGATCTGCTGATCTCGTTGTACGCCGGATTCGTCTCCGAACACTGCACTCGATATCTGCGGGTCGGCGGCACCTTGCTGGTGAACCCGAGTCACGGCGATGTTGGCATGGCCTCGATCGACAAAAGTTACGAACTCAGCGGTGTTGTCACGAGCAGGACCGGCACCTACCGCGTTCACCAAGACAATCTCGACAGCTACCTCGAGCCGAAGAAACCGGTGGAGTTGAGCACCGATCTCCTCCACAAATCCGGTCGCGGTGTTCCGTACACGAAACCGGCCTTTGCCTATCTGTTCACTCGGGTGCGCTGATCACTCGATTGCGCTGACACATACGTCGGTCCGTCCGCAGCTGCTTTCTACGCCTCTGGCACGATGTCTGAACGTCCATCCCATTCTCCGTATTCGCCAACTGAACGGAAGCGCAGCGTCGTGAACTCGACGTGAAAGTCCTTGCGGCGACGTTCGGCCATTGCCGCGGCGTGGCGCTCGGCCTCGGGGACCCCGCTGTGGCCATGCACCATCTCGCTCATCTCGCGCTGGGTCCGCCACACAGAGAACGTCGACACAGTGTTCGGAGGTCGCATCGCGGCCAACGCCATGGTCGTACCGGGGTGATCTCGCACCAGCTGTTCGACTGGCTTTCCCCACTTGATGAAACGCGGGACCTGCGAGAGCTTCAGCCGGGCCAACGTCACCGCAACGACCGGAGCGTCGGGATCTTGCTCACCGGTTGAGCTCGGCAATCCGTCGAACTCTGTGACGTGACCCCATCGCCGTAGGAGTTCCAAACGGACATGCCACCCAGTGGCCATCGTGCTGCCAAGCCCGGGTCGTGCGAGGAACTCATCGATCGCCGTCTCGTTCTTCCAAGAGGCAAACATCGCCAGATTTCGCAGCTGGATTCGCGCCGGCGAGAAAACCGGAATCCCAAGCTCCATTGCCGTCATGCATTCTGCGTGATGGAGTCCTGGAACGGTGGCTGCAGATGGTGGATTGATAAGGGCGCCGGCACTCGTGCGAACGGGCGACGTCGCAAGGTGAAAGCTATGAACCGGCACACAACGACCGTAGTCACCCTCGAGCTTGAGACCTCAGAGGGACTCATGGCCACTATCCACACTCACTGACCGTCGAGACAGTTGCTCGCCTTTCCAAATTCCGAAGTATTCCGTGAGCACTCAATGATATAGTCATGACTATGACAGCATATGACGCGGACGATGGAGAGATTCTGGCCACCACCCTCTTCAACGCTTGGAGCAAGACCGAGCGAATTCTCAACGGAAGCCTTGGGAGCATTCGAGGGATCACCTATTCCGAATACCGTCTGTTGTCTTCGATCGCGACTGGGCCCGACGCCGGGTCCAGTCGAGTCGATCTCGCACGATCGGTTGGCCTGTCACCTTCGGCGGTCACTCGAGCTCTCCGGCCTTTGGGCGAACTCGGCATGGTCACAACAACCAAGCACCCGCGGGATGCCAGGCTCGCAATCGCCCAGCTGACGCCAGCTGGCGAAGAGTTGGTCTCTGATGCTGCAGGAGTCGTCCGAGACTCAATGATCCAGGTCGCGAAGAAGACCAACCTGGTCAATCAAGGACGCCCCGAGCTCCTTGCCATGTTGGATGAACTCGCTCAGCTGTGAGCGAACGGACCACGAGGAATGAGAACGACATGAACGCGAGCGACATCGAGGCGGTGGGGCGGGCGTTGTCTGTCCGCTGCTACCTCGCAACAGCCGACACAGAGGGCGAGCCACACGTCGTGCCCGTCCACCCCGCCTGGGAAGGTTCGACGATTTGGATCATGACAGCCAGGTCAGCGGTGAAGTCACGCAACATCTCTGACAACCCGAGAGTTGCGATGCACTGGGAGACAAACGACGGAGGAGACGGTCTGCTCGTCTGGGGTGATGCAACGATCCATGGCGACGCTGAGACCAAGGCCCGCCTCTGGAACGGCGTCTTCGACTATGACCTCGACGTCTTCGCGCCAGACGGCGTCGACTCCCCCGAGGTCGTGTTTCTCGCTATCGAACCCACAAGAGCCGTCCATGCCATCGCCTACGGAGCAGGCGGCGTGCGGCGCTGGAAGCGCGACTGAGTCGTGACCACATCTAGCGGCAACACAGACGACGCACGACACGACACCCCGAACATGCCAGCACCGCGGGTGCGGGTGATCGGCGGGTTCGAAGAATTCACCGACGGAGTTTTCCAATGGCCAGAAGGGCTCGCGCACTACGTGCTCGAGCACTCTGTTCGCCTACCTGCTGAGGTCGTGCAGCACGCGATTGCGACAGCTGATGCGGGCAGCGCCGTCGGCCGAGTCGATGCAGTGTGGTGGCTCGACGCAACGAGCTGAACCTACGATCCCCTGATGCAGAACTTCTGGGCTCCGATCGGTCGAGGTGACGCTGTCGCGATCGGCGAACGGGCCCGACACCTCGAGGACCGCGGCTATGCCGGCGTGATCGGCAACCAGGTCTACGGCCCCCCGTGGGCCAGCATGGCGGTGGCAGCAGCCAGCACGACCACGTTGGGGCTCGAGACCGGCATCGCCATGGCTTTCGTCCGCTCACCCTTTGAGACGGCATGCGCCGCCATCGAACTCGACCAACTGTCCAACGGTCGTTTCACGCTCGGCCTGGGAACCGCTCCGAAAACCTGGACCGAAGGGTTCTTCGGCGAAGACTTCGAGCACCCGATCGGCAGATTGCGCGAGGTCATCGAGATCCTTCGATCGGTCAACGACGCCGCCAGCGGCGAGGCAACCTCCATTCCGGACTACAACGGGACGCACTACCAGTTGTCGTTCGAGGGCCTCCACCCAAACTTCGGCCCAGATGTCCGACGAGTGCCGGTGCGAATTGCAGCGCTGCGGGAGCGGCTCTGCGAACTTGCCGGAGAGTCTGCAGACGGGTTCATCGGCCACTCGATCTGGTCGACGTGGTGGCTAGAAGAGCGAGCCCTGCCGGCGTTTCGCCGGGGGGCGACAAGCGCCGGACGAGATCCCGCCGACCTCGATGTCCAGCTCTGGCTCACCGCTTCGATCGATCCGGATCCAGACGTGGCGGCCAAACGGGCGAGAGGAAACATGGCCTTCTACGCATCGATCCCGAGCTACCGCTCCTACTTCGACGCTCATGATTTCGGCGATGTCTTCGACACCCTGGTCGAGGCTCGCCGATCACTCCCGCTCGAACAATGCCTCGACTTGGTGCCACTCGAAGCTGCTCGGACCTTCGCCGTTTGTGGCACCGCAGACGAAGTCGGTGCGCAGATCGAACGCATTGCGGCCCATGCAGATTCCATGTGTGTCAAGCCGCCGATGTGGGCTGTCGACCCAACCGATGCTGCCCAACAGGCGGATCACATCGAACATCTGCTGCTGGGTTGAGCTCTCAGAGCCGCCGCTTGAAGAACATCGTCGGTTCCGTCGACATGACGACCTCGTCGTGTTGATTGAGAAGGTCGTTTCGAGACCGGAGCAGCCCGCGGTCCGGCTTGGACGCCGATGCCCGGACCTCCAGAACGGTCATCCTCAGTCGGACTCGATCACCTGGCCGAACTGGCACCGACCACCGAAGGTTGGTGAGCCCTGGCGCTCCCATGCTTGCTTCGCCGAGCAAGGAGGTCAGCAGCCGCATCATGACCGACCCGGTGTGCCAACCGCTCGCGATGATCCCGCCATAGATGCTGGCCGTCGCTGCGGCTGGATCGACGTGGAACGGCTGGGGATCGAATTCCTCGGCGAACGAGCGGATTCGCTCCTCTGTCATCAGATGACTGTCGGTTTCGAAGACCTCGCCCTCGTGCCAGTCATCGAAATAGCGGTCCCGGACGTCCTGCATCTCAGAAGACTACGAGAACGAAATCGCTAGCGAGACAATGCAGCCGAGCTCACCACCCGGGCCACGAGTAGTGACAGCTGGCCACTCGTCGCCTGGGTCGTCTCGATCGACAGAACAACAGAGTCGTCTGTCCGTCCGATTTCGATTATTCGGTTGTCCGCCCCGGCCCACAACGCAGCTGGTCCGGAAATCGGCCAACCATCCAGTCGGATACAGGGCTCTCTCGCCGGACACGACCGGCTCTCGAACGCCTTGCTTGTCAGCGTGACATCCCAACGC
The DNA here is from genome assembly GCA_937930695.1 of uncultured Acidimicrobiales bacterium. Taxonomy (GTDB): domain Bacteria; phylum Actinomycetota; class Acidimicrobiia; order Acidimicrobiales; family SZUA-35; genus CALEWY01. The sequence goes on from CALHCB010000079.1 coordinate 7,789, forward strand.
GTCGCCGGGCGACCCGCAACCGTTGTCCCGATTTCTTTGAGGCTCACCTCTCCGGCTGCAGCAAGCGCCCGTAATTCGGCCTCCCAGTCCGACACCGCAACTTCCACGATCGCGAGCCTGCCGATGTCTCCGCCCGCGGCTTCTTCTCGTCCCAGCACAATCTGTCCATCGCCCTCATCGATGACGACGAGACCTTCCGGCGCATCGAATGTGAATCCGCCCGCAATGCTGTCTGTGAACTGTGGACCGGGCAGCAAGCGCAGCACGTCGTCTTGTGCCTCGATCGACAAGCCGCTCTCCCCTGGATCCCGATCGCTCGCTGGTTCGGTTGCAGCCAAACGCCACTCGCCACGTGAGATCATCACCGCGACCACGAGCACAGCAGCCGCGGCAGCTACCCACGTCATCCATCGAGATCGCGAGATGGATGGGGATGGTTCGCTCTCCATCGGAACGAGAAGGACCACCTCGGCTTCAGACCCGATCGGGGCGACAGCAGCATCGTCAAATGCAAGGAGGACTGACTCTCTGATCCGGTCGCGGTTGGGTGATGTTCGAACTGTGTCCGCCTCCACGGAAAGCAGCAGGTCTCGAAGGTCTTGTGGCCTCATGTCATCCAACATGTTGGTTCTCCCATGCCGTGGCGAAACTCCGGCGGGCCCGAGCAAGCAACGACTCTGTCGCCCGGTAGGTGAGATCAAGTTGCTCTGCTACTTCTGCCACTGACTGTTCGTCGAGGTAGCGAAGCGTGAGCGCGGATCGTTGCCGATCGGACAATGAGGACAGCGCTCCAAGCACCAAGTCGACGACTGGTGATGCAGCGAGCGGATCGTCACCCTGCTGGCCAAGCAGACGCTGTTGCGCCAGTCGCTCGAACCGGCGCTGGTGACGCTCGCTCGATCGCCAATTGTCGACCACTCGATTCCGAGCGACGACAAACAACCACGGTCGATCGACTTGTTCGCCACGACCTGATGCGAACAATCTCGCCGCAGCAGTGAACGCATCGGCCGCCGCGTCATCCGCCAACGTGGTGTCGCCGGTCCGTGCGAGACAGAATCGATAGACGGCATCGAATTCGCGATCGAAGAGATCCGCAAGTTCCTGTCGGTTGGACTGGCGCGGCATATCGGCCACCCAGTCACGATCGCAGACACCTTCCATGTTGTCTACGACGACGGAGGCGCTTCGGATCTGTCGCTTCCCGGAAGATCCGGCGAAAATTTCTTGATCCGCGACAGATTTCCTCGCTCGGCATCGTCGAGTCTTCGGAGAAGCCAATCAAACCTGTGGGGGACGTCATGACAACAAGGGGATCCAGCACTTGGAGATCTCGCAAGCCGAGCGAGCAGCGACTTGCTACGCCGGTGCGGTCAACGATGGTCGCCGTGGCGGCAGCCCTCATGATCGCTGGCGGCTGCAGCTCCAACGGCCGTGACGTGATCGTCATGGCGGATGGGGTTGAGCGTGAACTCGTCACCATCGAGCCTGCCGGCGACACGACTGAACTGGTCGAGTACACCAGCTCGGCCATGGGCGGAGTTCGGGTTTCGGTCGATCCAGCCCACTACTTCCACGCGCCGGGGGACACGATTCTGGTCTCCATCAGCGACCCGTCTGGTGAAGC
>CALHCB010000080.1 GCA_937930695.1 uncultured Acidimicrobiales bacterium
GGCGTCGATGGACCCGCCGACATTTCACTGATTGGCGACGAAGACACCGTTGCTGAAGGGTTGGCTGCGATCGCGGCCTCCGGAGCAACAGATTTCACCGCGGTAATCACCACACCTGACCCGGACGAACGTCAGCGGACCGTCGACGTTCTCGCTGCGGCAAACAAGTAATTCCTAGAGGGCAGCAAGAAAATCGCAGAGAGCGTCGTTGACCACTCCCGGATTGGTCATATTCGGCGCGTGCGCAGCACCGTCGACCACCACGACGCCCCGACAATCCTGCACGGCATCAGCAACGGCTTGAGCACGGTCGAGAGTGATGGCCTGATCAGCACCGCCGTGCACGATGAGGACGGGGCATGCGATCTCACCCATTCTGTCCGACACATCGTCGCGCCCGAGAAGTGTCTGTCCGGCTTCGTTCAGACCATCTCGATCTCGAGCGAGCCACTTCGGCACCCAAGTTGCAGCGAGATCCTCGTCGCCAAGAATCAGACCGGCAACACCCTGTGCCACGCCAGCACGAACCTCATCGTCCTCGCTGCTGAACGCCGCCATCATGCCGTGGTAGCCCTCGATCGTTTCGGCGTCGTCGATATCAGCGGCTGAGTCGATCAAGACGACTGCTTTGACCCGATCCGGGTGGGCCAGCGCAGCCCGAAGACTCAAGAATCCACCTTGGCTCATGCCGACGAGCACGGCCTGATCCACACCGCATGCATCGAGCACACCAATGGCGTCATTGGCTGAGTCCCAGTAGCTGAACGGGCCCGGAGCCGGCGTGTCGCCAAACCCTCGCTCATCCCAACGAATACATCGGTAGTCAGGAACAAGGGCGTCTATCTGTTCGTCGAACATGGTGTGATCCATAAGGAACCCGTGGCTGAAGAGCACAGCTTGCCCATCGCCCCCACTGTCCTCGTATCGAATCGGAACGCCATTGATGGTTGCGGTCGTCATGTCCGCAACCTAGACGTTCAGTCTCCGACGCGCCGAAGAACCCTCAAGGAGCCAGTGGCTGACGCTTCGACGAAGTGGCCCGAGGCGAGAGCAGGCAGATAGATCTGCTCGTACGGCGGTCGACCGCCGTCTGCAGGATTCGGGAACACATCATGGATGGCGAGTAACCCACCCACCGCGACGTGCGGCGTCCACAGCTCGAAATCAAGGCGGGCGGGCTCAATCCCGTGTCCACCGTCGATGAAGAGAAAGCTCAGTGGAGATGTCCACAGTCGAGCGACACGAGGCGAGTCGCCTACCACCGCCACGATCACATCTTCGAGCCCTGCGTCATGCACCGTGCGGCGAAAGATGGGGAGCGTGTCCATCTTCCCCACTGCCGGATCGACAAGGTCTGGCTCGTGCCACTCCCAGCCGGCCTGGTTTTCTTCAGATCCCCGATGATGATCAACGCAGAACAGCGACGATGCAGCGTCTCGAATCGCAGGTCCGAGATAGAGCGCAGACTTGCCGCAATAGCTCCCGACCTCGAGCGCAGGGCCGAGTCGCGAGTCTGCGTCTGTCGCCGCCTTCCACAGAGCCAGACCTTCGTCTGGGGGCATGAATCCGCGTGCTGCCTCGGCCCGCTGTTGCTCGGCCGGCGTCACGAGGCTTCCATCGAATCATTGCCTTGGGATTGGTTGTCTTGGGTGAACAGGCGATCGAGGATGATGAACTTCGCCACCCAGACAAAGAAGTACGCACCAAGACTGGCGAGGTTCACGATGATGCCAGAACCGAATTGCCGATCGGCCGCTTCAGCCGCCGCGGTCGAAACGAGCAAACCGATAATCGTGATAATCCAGAACGGAACGACCTCGCGTCGCATGCTGTGAGCGCCGCGGCGCTCCCAGACCCAGGCCCGGCTCAGCAGATACGCCGGGATGCTCGACACCGCGGCAGCGAATGCGTTCGCCCATCCTCCGCCCCACCCCCAAACGCTGTTCGCGATGTAGAGAAGAAGCTGACTGTTGAAGATGTTGATCACCGAAACGGCCAGGTACCGCGAGGCGAGTTTGCCTCGACCCGCCAGCGCAACCTTCAGTGAATCAACCGCTCCGGGTGGGGACGGTGACACCGCCCGAGACTATCTGGACCCTGCCGCCACTCGGCGGCTCCCAGTGGCCACAATGGGGGAATGGGCGATGCGGCCTCTCGGCGACTTCTTACTTTGTGTATCTCAACAGCAGTGCTCTTTGGCGCGCCTGGCTGCTCCTTCATCACGGGTGAATCAGGAGGTGAATCGGCCACTGAGTCAGCTCCCGATGAGCTCCCAAACGACGACGAACTCGATGGTGCTACCTCCTCAGACACCGACTCGGACTCCGAGGGAGCCACCACGAGTGACGACACGGCCGTCGAACTTCCAACCCCGGACTGGGCGGACGTTCCGTTGGAACTTGAACTCATTGCCGAATTCATCGAGCCGGTCGCTATGTCCTCACGATCCGGCACGTTCGATCTGTACATCGCCGAACGAGCAGGCGTGATTCGACGTCTGGAAGTGACCTTCACCAAGGGGGCAAACAAGGAACGAATCAGCGTTTCGAGCCGATCAGTACTCGACATCACCGAGATGGTCTCCACCGATGCCGAGCGCGGGCTTCTTGGTTTGGCATTCTCAACCGACGGGCGATTCCTGTTCGTCAGCTACACCGATCTTGATGGCGATTCCGTTGTCGCTGAGTACGACATCGAACGTCGCACCGAGGCGATCGTGGACTCCCGACGTGAGCTCCTTCGCATCGAACAACCATTCAGCAATCACAATGGCGGCCACCTGGCACTTGGCGACGACGGCTTTCTCTATCTCGGACTTGGCGATGGCGGCTCGGCCAATGACCCGGAAGGCCACGGCCAGAACACCGACACACTCCTTGGATCGATCCTTCGCATCGACCCGTTCCCCGACGGTGAAGCATCTCCGTACACCGTGCCGACGGGCAACCCGTTTGCTCTTGATGGTGGAGGGGAACCGGAGATTTTCCTCTGGGGCGTCCGGAACCCCTGGCGGTTCTCGTTTGACAAACTCACGGGCGACCTGTGGATTGGCGACGTCGGGCAAGACGCCTTCGAAGAGATTGACTTCCTTCCCGCCACCACTGGTGGTGGGCGAGGGGCAAACCTCGGATGGGGATCCATGGAGGGTTTTACCGCTGTTGATGGTGCAGCCGAACCCGAGGACCACGTGCTCCCTGTCTTCGCATACGCACAGGAAAACGGCCGCTGTTCAGTAACCGGCGGATACGTCTACCGAGGTGTGATCAATCCTTCCCTCGACGGCGTGTATGTGTTCGGCGACTACTGCTCCGGCGAGATCATGGGACTTCAAGTCACCGACGAAGGCATCGAAGCTCGCCCACTCACGACGTCGGCCACTCGAGATCAACTCGTTTCATTCGGCCAGGGACCTGATGGCGAACTCTATGTCTTGGAGCAGGGTGGACGTGTGCTCCGGCTGGAGCCCATGGAAGCAGTCGAGGCCGAAGAAGGCTGACCACCGGACAACACCATCCACTCTCAATCGAACGTTTGTTCGATTCGCGAGCTAGCGTGCCGCGATGACATCGACACCTCGTCCAGCTTCCCCAGACACTCCAGAAGAGCTCGAGCAGATCCGGCGTTCGGTCGCCATGCTTCCGCCAGGTTCCTGGGCCATGAAACGAGAGCAAGCGCTTGAAATCCTGGCCAACCTCATCGGCCGGGTACGCGCCGATCGGCCCTAGGCCAGCCACCAACGGTCCGGTGGGCGTCGGCGCAGCCTCAATCGATTCAACAGCTCAATCAATCCAAGGGCTCAATCAATCCAAGAGGTAGCGATACACGTTCGTGGAGCGCTGTTCGAAGCCGATCCTCTGATAGAGGCGATTTGCGGCCTCGCGACTCGGCCGGGACGTCAGATCCACCGTGGCGGCGCCTGCTTCCCTTGCTCGTTCAAGAGCGACCTCGTTGAGCAAGCGCCCAACACCTTTGCCCCGGGCCGCATCGTCAACCACAACATCTTCGATCCAGGCTCGCATCGCCGTGGGAATTCGGAACAATGCGAGCGTCAGGCTCCCGTAGATCATCCCGTCTTCCTCCGCGATCAGAAGCACAGAAGCCGGCGAGTCGATGATGAACTGCAACTCGGCCTCGCTGGGCGGCGGATTCGACGACGAAAGCTGAGGGATGAGGCGTTCGAAGGCCTCCATCAGTTCGGGCGTGACGGCGGTGACCTCTGTGATCTGCACTCCACCAGTATGCCTCCCAGCGCGGATCGCGAAGGGGCTCTGTTCCCTGCTCATCCCCAGGTACGGTTTTGTCGGTGGATCACATCGTGTGGGACGGCGGAAGCACAGACGACGACAGCTCGGAGGACATCGGCGACGGGGTACGCCCGACGCTGACCTCTCCCATCCTGGTGTTGGCGTTCGAGGGGTGGAACGATGCTGGCGAGGCCGCGTCGACCGCGAGTCGCCATTTGGCCGACACATTCGATGCCACCCCCTTCGCCTCGATCGACCCTGAGCCTTACTACGACTTCACCTCGACGCGGCCGTTCGTTCGTCTCGACGACGTCGAGGGCCGGGTGATCGACTGGCCAGAAAACACCTTCTCCGCCATCAAGACCAACGATGACGAACCTGATCTCATCGTCTTTTCGGGTACGGAGCCTCAGCTGCGGTGGCGTACGTTCACCAAGCAGATCGCCGAGCTTGCCGTCTCCTTCGACGTGCAGTTGGTCGTCACACTCGGATCGCTGATCGCTGACGTCGCCCATTCGCGACCCACGACAATTTACGGCACAAGTGGTGATGTGCAGCTCTGTGAACGCTTGAGCCTCGAGCCATCCCGCTACGAAGGGCCGACCGGCATCGTCGGCGTCCTCCACGATGCGTGCCAACAGGCAGGTCTTGACACAGTCTCGCTGTGGGCCTCGGTTCCCAGCTACGTCGCGAACGCGCCGTCACCAAAGGCCGCTCTCGCTCTGATCGATCGGCTCGGATCGCTGATCGAGCTCCCGATCCTGGGCCGCCACCTCGTCGAAGAGACTGCAGAATACGAGTCACAGATCAACGAGGCACTCGAAGACGACGAGACGACCCGCGAGTACGTCACCTCACTCGAGGAACAGTACGACGAAGAGCTGCGAGCCGATTCTGGTGCTGGCCTGATCGAAGACCTCGAACAATTCCTTCGGGATCAGAACTGAACGACGAGCCCCGGCCGTTCTAGGCGAACCAGACACTCGAGCGCGGCACGTCAAACGTGGGCTCGTACGGTTCCCCAGCCAGAGCTCGAAAGGCCAGATCTCCCCAGCGATCGAAGCTGGCGACAGGAGCAGGCAGATTGTTTCGGTTGAACCATCCGGCGTCCAAGCACTCCTGAGGATGCGGTGCCAGTTCCCCACCCGTAGCTCGGCACTGGAACACGATCGAATACAGCGGCACCCGGCTGAATCCAAGCTGCAACCCATCGAGGATCGCGAAGGGTCGAACCACCTCACACTCCACGCCCGTCTCCTCGAACACTTCCTTCACCGCGACCTCTGCAGCTGAATATCCGACATCGGCCCAGCCAGTCGGATAGAGCCAGATCCCGGAGTCAGACCGCTGGATCAGGAGGAGATCCCCTGCCTCGTTGCCCACAATCGCGCCGACCGCGATCTTGGGTGTGACGTAGCCGCCGATGCCAGAACCCACGATCGACAGCCACTCCTCCACCGTTCTATTCGCGTCGCCGCGTCCGTCTGCTCTGGCCCGCATGTCCGCTGCGACATGCAAGATCTCCTCGTAGCGCTCCCGCTCGTAGAGAGCTTCGGAAAACCCGAGACCCGTACGAGCAATGCCAGCCAGAGACTCTGACCACCGAATCAGGTCGGCATGCGTGATGGGTTCGTTCAGACGCTCACTCATCGTCGGCCATTACTTCCCTGATGGCGAGTTCGAGTTCTGCCAACAGCTCCTCGTCTTCGATCTTCGAGCCATCGCCGTCAGTGAGGTAGAAGCTGTCAACGGCCTCAGGCCCGAGCGTCTGCACCTTCGCGCTCGCAATGTCGAGCCTTAGCTCATCGAGCGCCCGGGTAATCCGGAACAGCAGTCCGATCGTGTCCGGAGCATGCACGTCGACCACGGTCGCCGCCTCCGAAATAGTGTTGTCGATTCGGACGATGTGCCGAGCGGGTTCGGCGGAAAGTCGCCGCCGATGACGCCCGTATGCCTCGGCTCGACGGGCCACTCTGGCTGACAAGGCAAGGCGGCCAGAGAGAGCTCGCTCCACGACATCAGTGACTCGGACCCAGTCGATCGACCCTGCGGTCGACGAGGTGACGACAAATTGGTTCGCAGCCATTCCCGAAGCATCGGAATAGGCAACGGCGTCGAGAACGTCGAGCCCTGCCACGACCAACGCACCTGCGATCTTGCCGAAGAGCCCCGGCTGATCGGGCGCCACCACGGTAAGACGATCGCGGGCACCTGCAATCGAAAGCTCACCGATGTCGATCAAGGCCGCGATTTCTGGTGTGGGGAACTCGTCGATGATCTCTTCAAGCTCGCCCCCTTCGAGAAGAAAAGCAGTCCGAGCTACCAGATCCTGGAGAAGTCGCGCCTTCCAAGGACCCCAAGCGGACGGTCCCGTTGCCATCGAATCAGCCTGCGTCAATGCAGACAAGAGATACAGAAACTCCACGGAATCTGCGGCCGCGGCTACAGCTCGCAACGTGCCAGGATCGGAGATGTCACGCCGAGTCGCTACGTCGGGGAGCAACAGGTGATGGCGACAAAGATCGACGAGCACCGCCGTCTCAACGGGAGAGAATCCCATCCGAGCACCGATCGTCTCGATCAGCTCCATGCCGACTTCGGTGTGGTCGCCCGGATAGCCCTTGCCGATGTCGTGAAGAAGAGCGCCGATCACAAGGAGATCGGGCCGAGAGACATCATCGGCCAACTCCGCAGCGTTGGCCGCGGCTTCGCACAAATGGCGATCGACGGTGAACGTGTGCATGACATTGCGCTGAGGTCGACACCGAACAGCCGCCCACTCGGGCAGCATTCGGACCATCAGGTCGAACTGGTCGAGGTCCTCGACAACGTCAATCGCAGAACGACCCGCAAGGAACACTCCAGCGAACAAGTCGCGGGCCTCGACAGGCCAAGGTTCACTCACCCTGGCCTCTGAGGACTGCAGCGCCTCGAGCGTCGTGCGCCCAATGGTTGTCTGCGTGCGGGCCGCAGCCTCGGCGACCCGGAACAGCGTCAACCCATCAGGAGTCACACCGTCTTTGAGCTCGACCAAGTCATCAACGAGTTCGATACCAGGTCCGATGTCGAGCCTCGGTCGACCGCGACGAGGTCGAGCGCGTGCCCGTTCCCACCGGTCCCAGGCTTCGTCGCTGTGCCAAGCCACACGCCGTGCGGCCAGCGCCAGGCGCAACATCAGATCTTGTCCGCCTGCGGCTCCCAGCTCTTGGGCGACCTCATCTTGGTCATCGAGCGTCAGGGTGTCTCCGGTCCGGCCCGTCACCCGGTGCAAGGCAACGCGGGCGGCCACCAACATCTCTTTTTGCGGTTCGAGCTCCTCGAGTACATCGGTAGCGAAGCCCGGCTCGGCCCGCTCAGCCCACGCAAGCGCATGAAGATCGCGGAGTCCACCTCGGCCTTCCTTCAGATCAGGTTCGATCTTGAACGCCACATCGCCGACATTTGTATGACGTTCTGAGACCCGATCAGACAGCTTTGCCAGCAACTCGCTCGACCGCTTGTTCCACAACTTGTCGGTCGCGAGGTCCAGCTCTTCGAGGATCTTCGGATCTCCACCGATCAGGCGAGTGCTCAGCAGCGAAGTCGCCTGATCGAGCTCCACCTCGGCGAGCTTGATGACCTCGCTCACCGTGAAGACGCCGTAGCCGAGCTTCAACCCCCGGTCCCAAACCGGATACCAAAGGCGCTCCGCCAACTGTGGCACGTCCTTGCGCTTTTTGTCGTGGACCAAGATTGCGTCGAGATCCGAGAACGGCCAGAGCTCGCTACGTCCGAACCCACCGATCGCGATGAGGGCCACTCCTTCTGGATCGTCGACGGCGGCTGCAAACAGTTCAGCGAACCACTCAGTCGCGGTGTCAGCATGGGCCGAGACGTACTCGCGGCCCTGTAGTTCTGGGGCAACCAGGAGTGGGGTGGAGCGGCTCACGTTGGATCTCCGTCGTTCTGGTCAGACTCCCCGACAAGGAGTTCCGGCAGTCGCCGGAAGAACACCGAGCGTGCCATGACCTCGTCGAAACCAGCAGCGGAGGCGAGATGATGGCGTTCTTCATCGACGTGGGACCCGAATCCCACGGTCACGAACTTGTCAGATACGAGCGCCTCGAAGTTGTCAACGCGGTCGATGTCGACCAGTACCAGCGTTGGTCTGGCGGCCACGACCTCCTCCGCCGTGGTGACGAACATGACCTCGGATCCGAATCGAGACCGATCCATCAGGTTCGGGACCAGGGCCAGAATGCGGGGCTCGGGCGGGGTGACAGCATCAAGACGCCGACGCTGGATGTGGACGTGTGCTTTGGCCGCGCCCCAGGTCAGTCCTGCAGATTGGACGTCATCGCCGAAGTCGACGAACCCACCAGGTGTGAGGTCAAAGACATCGTGAGGGTGGAGGGATCGAGCATGCTCATCTCGGGCCACTTCAGGCACACCGCATTCCCTCAACATGGCGGATGCGTATGGCACGGCGCGTCGCGCCAGTGTCAGCGGCGTTGTCGACTGTGCGTCGATATCCAGAGCCAGGAGTTCGTCCAGGGCAGGGACGATGTCGGCTCGCGCAGCTTCACCCGCAGCTTTCGCCTGTGCCTGCAGTTCAGGGGAGTCGATCACCAGACGAGTCGCGACTGCTCGCTCTACCCACGGGGCAATTGCGGCGCCCAGGAGCTGGCCGAGCTCCTTCGCATACCCGTCAAGCGCTTCTTCGTCGTGACTGGTCGGCATCCATCCAGCCTGCCATCATCAGACCGGTTCACCACGATCGGCTCACCCATGAAAATTCTTGCCAGCGCCGTCTTCGAACATGTCGTCTACAACGTGCGGCTGCTCGACGCAGCTTCCCCGAACAAGGTCTCACTCGTCGTTGATGCACTCTTGCGTCCGGGCGATGCCGATGAGGGTCCGCTTCTTGTTCCGCTTCCTGAGCTTGTCGCGGTGATTGGCGACCAAGCAGCAGATCGAATTGTTCCCGATCTTCGCAACCGCGGTCGCGTCGTGGATCATCAGGGAGTGGCGCACGTGACCTTTCCCTTCTGGACACCTGTGGAGGATCCGGCCTAACCGGAAACGGCGCGCCGGATCGACAGCTCAACTCGACGCCGACGCTTGTCGACCTTCAGAACCTTCACTCTGACCTGCTCCCCTGGCGAAACGACTTCCTCGGGAGTGAAGACCCGATGCTCTGCGAGTTCAGACAGGTGGACCAGTCCCTCAGTGCCCCCAAGATCGACGAACGCACCGAAGTCAACAAGGCGCGTCACGGGTCCGACCATGATCGAATCAACCTCGATTTGAGCGATTGGGTCGGGAGCGAGCTGACGAATCGAGAGCGAGACCCGCTTGCGCTTCACCTTGACATCGAGCACCTTCACGGTGACCTCTTGGCCAACCGTCAACACGTCGCCCGGACGTTGCACTCTCCCCCACGCCAGCTCAGAGACGTGCACAAGACCGGTCAGACCACCGAGCTCAACGAACGCTCCGTACTCTGCGAGGGAACTCACGACGCCTGTTCGTTCTTCCCCAACGACGAGGCTCGTCAACAGGTCGTGCACGACCTTGCGCTGCTCCTTCATCAACAGTGCTCGCCGCGACAGCACCAGCCGTTCCTTCGCCAGATCGAGCTCCAGCACGCGGAACGGAAACTGTTGACCAACGAATGCCTTGAGATTCTCTGGCGGAGTCAATTCGAGATGTGAACTCGGGACGAAACCACGTAACCCTCCGGCTTCGACCACTACTCCCCGCTTGCTGACCCCAACGACGGTTCCATCAACAAGATCCTTGCGTTCTGCGATCCCCCGCATCGTTTTCCATGCCTGCTTCTTTTGTGCCCAGGTTCGGGAAAGCACGACCCGGTTCTTCGGATCTTCCCGCGACAGCACCGCTCCCTCGAGACGATCCCCAATGGTTACTGCTGTCGTTGGGTCGGTCCCGTCAGCGTCGAAGTTTCGTCGGTGGATGACCGCGGGACGTCCATCATCGAGGACGAGGTCGATCTCATCAGCCGAGATCCCATGGACCGTGCCACCAACCACTCGACCAGCGTCGGTCTCCGCTGGTGGACGTACTCCGCCAGCAACTGCAGAGTCACCAACCATCGGCGGCGGCACCAAGGGCGAATCGGCCAAGACGGCGGGCTCAACCCGCGCCGCGACCTCTGGGTCGGAAGCTGCCGCATCGGACTCGTCGGTCTCGCCAACTGTCTCCGATGGTGTTTGGTCGTCCGGCACGACGTCATCTGCCATGTCGCTCACAGACGTGAGCGTACGCAATCAAGTGGCCGTCGTCCCGCGCAACCGACGCAAAGTCGGTTCTGACTGCGCTACAGGAGGCCGATGGCCGTCAGTGTTTCGGCCGGCTCTGCCACCATCCCGGTGTAGAACGCACCAAATTCGGCGTACACCGCAGACGCTTCATCAAACCGCATCGTGTACACGACATCCTTGAGATCGTCAGGCCGCTGGGCGAACAACGTCACACCCCACTCGAAGTCATCAACACCAGTGGAGGCCGTGATCAGCTGCACCAAACGACCGGCGAACTTGCGTCCAGACGTGCCGTGTTCATACATCAGCGCCTTGCGATCTTCGAACGGCATCGAGAACCAGTTCTCGTTGCTGTTACGACGCTTGCTCATCGGGTAGAAGCACCACGCAGTCTTACCCTCGGGCGGAAGCACGGGATACAGACGGGCCTGTTTCATATCGTCGGGCACACCAGCGGCGTACTCACTCACCTCGGTCAGCGAGACATAGCTGTCCACCAATTCCAGACCGGCGAGGCAGAGTGCCGTTTGAAGACGACGCAGCCTCCAGAGATCGTCACCCAGCGCCATCACCGCGAGGTCTGCCTTGTGGCCGAGCATGGCAACCATCACCACCTGATCGCCAGCGGACTGGCTCTCGTCGACCGCGGCCAAGACCGCCTCACGGTCAGCGAGCGGCTGATTGCGAAAGAAGAGGTGGACGACACCGAGACCTTCGCTCGGATTGGCTCCCGGGTCAGCTGTTGCAGTCACAGGAGGATTCTACGGCCATCGGTGCCGAGCCACGGCTCGGCACACCCGCATTGTCCAGCCAGTCGATGAACCGCTCACGCCTCACTCTGGCGAGTACTGAGTCCCCGAGCCGTCACGAGCGAAGCCGATCATCGTCAGACCAGCTTGGCGAGCCGTCTCTACGGCCAACGATGAGGCACCCGAGACCGCGACAAGTGCGCTGAAGCCGCCTGCCCATGCTTTCTGCACCATCTCGAACGACGCACGCCCGCTCACGAACAAAGCGAGATCGAGTTGGTCGGTGCGATGGTCGAGAAGCAGCCGGCCGATCACCTTGTCCACTGCGTTGTGGCGGCCAATGTCTTCTCGGAGAGCGAGCATGGTTCCCGAGCGGTCAAATGCCGCGGCCGCATGACACGAACCCGTTGCCTTGAACAGTTCCTGATTTGGTTCCGCCAAACCTGGCAGCGAAAGCAGGAGGTCGAGCGACCATGGTTCGTAGTCGGGAAGCACACGAAGGCGCTCCGTGAGCTCGCTGATCGCATCGGCACCACAGATCCCACAGGAGGATGTCGTGGACCCCATGCGTGGTGTCGGTTCCGGCGCCAGACCGGCCGTTTCCACGGTCACGACATTGAAGTCACTATCGATCGGCGCTCCAGTTCCGCAATAGCGAATCGCGGTAACGGGATGGTCCTCCAGAATCCCCTCGGTCCGACAGAACCCGGCGGCCAGCTCGAAGTCATGGCCTGGCGTCCGCATCGTTGAGGTCACTCGGAATCCATCAAGCTGGATTTCAAGCGGTTCTTCGACGAGAAGTTCGTCCGGAGTACGCGACGACCCGTCGGGAGTAACCCGACGGGTAATCAGCGATTGTCGTTTGGATCGAACCATAGGGAACCCCTCCTGGGGGCTCGCTACATCATGCCGCCCATGCCACCCATACCGCCCATGCCACCCATGTCTGGCATGCCGCCCATACCGCCCATTCCGTCCCCACCTTCAGATGGTGCATCGGTGATGACGGCTTCGGTCGTCAGGAAGAGTGCGGCAATCGAGCCGGCATTCTGGATGCCTGAGCGAGTGACCTTGGCGGCGTCAACAACGCCAGCCTTCTGCAGGTCTTCGTAGCTGTCTGTCGCCGCGTTGTAGCCGTTCCAGCCTTCGAGCTGACGAACTCGGTCGACAACAACGCCGCCCTCTTGGCCAGCGTTCTCAGCGATCTGATGCAGCGGAGCCTCGAGCGCCCGAGCAACCAGCTTTGCGCCCGTGCGCTCGTCGCCCTTCAATTTCTTGGCAGCTTTCTCCACATTTGCTTGAGCACGAAGCAGCGTTACGCCACCTCCACAAACGATGCCCTCTTCGATCGCGGCCTTTGTGGTCGAAACGGCGTCTTCGATGCGGTGTTTCTTCTCTTTGAGCTCGACCTCGGTCGCGGCACCAATTCGCAGCACGGCGACGCCACCAGCGAGCTTTGCCAGCCGCTCTTGGAGCTTCTCACTGTCATAGTCAGAATCAGAAGACTCGATCTGAGCGCGGATTTGGTTGATACGACCTTCGACCTCATCAGCGTCGCCCGCACCCTTGACGATGGTTGTCTCGTCCTTGGTGATGACGACCTTGCGGGCTCGACCCAGAAGATCGAGTGTGGCGGTCTCCAGCTGGAGACCGACTTCCTCGCTGATGACCTGACCACCGGTGAGGATGGCGATGTCTTGCAACATGGCCTTGCGGCGATCGCCAAAGAATGGCGCCTTGACCGCAACCGCGTTAAAGGTGCCTCGGATCTTGTTGACGACCAGCGTCGAGAGCGCTTCGCCTTCAACATCCTCAGCGATGATCATGAGACTCTTGCCGGTCTCCATGACCTTCTCGAGCACTGGCACCAGATCGCGCACGTTGCTGATCTTGGAACCGAAGAAGAGGATGTAAGGATCCTCGAGCACTGCTTCCATACGGTCGGCGTCAGTCACCATGTAGGGGCTGATGTATCCCTTGTCGAAACGCATGCCTTCGGTGAAGTCAAGCTCCATGCCGAACGTGTTGGACTCCTCGACCGTGACCACGCCGTCCTTGCCGACCTTGTCGATGGCGTTTGCGATCAGCTTGCCGATTTCTTTGTCGTTGGCAGAAATCGAGGCGACCTGAGCGATCTGGGCCTTCTCATCAACTTCAATAGCGGAGTCGCGGATGGCGTCGACTGCAGCGGCGACCCCTACTTCAATACCGCGCTTGAGCGACATCGGGTTCGCTCCAGCAGCGACGTTGCGCATGCCTTCACGCACCAATGCGTGGGCGAGGACGGTTGCAGTGGTCGTTCCGTCGCCGGCGACGTCGTCGGTCTTCTTGGCGACCTCTTTGACGAGATCGGCACCGATGCGCTCGATCGGGTCTTCGAGATCGATTTCCTTGGCGATCGACACGCCGTCGTTCGTGATCGTGGGGGCACCCCACTGCTTGTCGAGCACGACGTTTCGGCCTTTTGGACCGAGTGTGACTCGAACCGCATGGGCCAACGTGTTCATGCCGGCCTCAAGCTTGCGGCGGGCATCGTCGTCGAACGTAATTTCTTTCGCCATGGCGTCCAGGGGCTCCTCAAGAATGGCTACGGGGTATGAGCGCTAGCACTCTACCCATGAGAGTGCTAACGACAACCGAGCATCAGAGGCCCTGTGTCACAAAGGAGCTGACCCGAAAAAGAGATCGACCGGCGGCAATGCCGCCGGTCGATTCCCGGTTCCCGCCGAGATTTGTCGTGGCCTGGACAAGGGGGAGAGACCCGACCACGACACAACAACCTTCGGCACGAAGAACGCCACCTGTAAGTCGAATGGTCCGAACGACTTGGCAGATGGTCCGTGCGATCCAAATGCCACCGACTTCCTCAAGTCACCAGCGCGACCTGCTCGTCAAGGCGCATCAGTTGCGTGCGGTCCCCGTCGGAATCAACTCAGGCTCCGACGCGGTGAACCTCACCTAGGTCTCCCTACCCGGGCGTGTGGTTCCAACGGCCCACAAATCGCTCAAGTTGGCGCCAACTTCTGCCGTTGTCCAGAGCAAGAGCCACCACCGCATCGCCCCCGCAGAGGTTCCGGCAATGATCGAACATCCCCCCAATGAAGCAACCGCCCACAACGACCTTTCGTCGCTGTTCGACTCGCCGACAGGGCGGTTGGCAGAACTCATCCATCTCCTGGCCGACGTCCCGCTCTCGACAGCCCTCGAACAGGTTCCGGCAGAAGTAGAGCAACGCGGGAAACCAGTGGCGGATCCACTTTGGGTCCTTGCCGGCGCACTCGTCCGTCTCCGGCGGCCGGAAGCGCAGGGGAGCCGCACTGGCGTTTCTCCACAGCCCGTCCCGGCTTGAGCCCGCACAACCCGCATTCCGCTCGTGTCAGGTCGTCCATCGACCGCTGGCTCACCTCTCCACACCCACGGTGACTCGATGGCCGGCCTGGCACCTCAGTCGAGGAATCCCAGTTCAGTCGCCAGTCGCTCGTACTCATCGATCCGGGCCCGCAGCACATCAAGACTCGATGTCCAGAACGCCACGTCAGTGACATCAAGCCGGAACGATCGACCAAGCTCTTCTGCAGAGTCCATACCCGTCCGCGACAGCAGATCGTCATAGCCGGAGCGGAACTGAGCGGGGTCTTCCTGGTATCGAGCGAACAGTCCGAGTCCAAACAGGAGGCCGTACGTATACGGCCAATTGTAAAAGTGGGCGCCGTAGTAGTGCGGCTTCAACAGCCACATGTAGGGGTGGGCAGTGGTCTGGTCCAGCCCGTCGCCGTATGCCTCCTGCTGACTCTCGAGCATCACGTCGTTGAGCTCCTGAACCCCGAGGGTTCGACGTTGACGCCGAGCAAAGACCTCCGTCTCAAACAGAAACCGTGATCTGATATCGACTACGACCTGATTGGAACCTTGAAGATCCACATCAAGAAGGCCAAGCCGGTCAACCCCAGACAACCGGCGAAGACCCGACTCGACGACCAACGTCTCGCAGAAGATGCTTGCCGTTTCTGCAAGCGCCATCGGCAGGTATCGCTGCAACGGCGTTCGCTCCGCGAGCGCGGTGTTGTGATAGGCGTGTCCGAGCTCGTGGGCCGTGGTTTGGGCTGATTCTGCCGAGCCGGACCAATTCAACAAAATCAACGACCGGTCATCGAAGAACGGTGCACAGAACGCTCCCCCGCTCTTCCCATCGGCCGGCGGAGCGTCGATCCACTGTTCGTCGAGCGCCCGATCGACGAGTCCTCCAAGCTGTGGGGAATACTCACCGAACGCGTTGCGAACGATGCCGATGCCGTCGTCCCAACTCAATCGATCGGTGTTGAACGGCAACGGGGCGACAAGATCCCACCAAGGAAGGCCATCGGCATGGCCGTGCAGTTTTGCCTTCACACGCATCCAGCGCCGAAAGTCCGGGAGCGAATCGGTGATCGCCTGTTGCATTGCATCGAAGGTCTGCCGACTCACCGAGTTCGCGAACAACGATGCCTCGAGCGGCGAGTCCCAGTTCCGGCGACGGTTCACCGCGTTCGCTTCGCCCTTGATCGCATTCATGGCAGCGGCAACCGAGGTGCCGATTGTTGGCCAAGCCGACAGCTCAGCGTCGTAGGCGGCCTTTCGGCGGAGCGGATCGGGATCCGTGGCCAGACCTCGGACCGCTGGCATCGGCATCGTTGGTGCGCTGCCGTCAGGAAAGGCGACCTCCGTCGCCAACTGCGACGTGACGTCCTGCTGGAGGCGGCCCCACGCGCCAGATCCTGTTGTTTCCAGCTCAGCCAGGAGGTTTTCCTCGGCCTCCAACATTTGATGCTCGGCTCGATGCACCAACCGAACCAATGGGCCTTTGTGCTGGCCGACCTGCTCGCTCACGCTGCTCAACGGTTCGAGTCCGAGGCTCGAGACCCAGTCGGCCAGACGCGCCGTCATGGGTCCGAACCGTGCCTCCTGGTCTTCGATCTCGCTGAGTGCTGACTGAGCAGATTGGTTTCTGCTGTCGGTCGCCACCAAGGCGTAGGCGAACGATTCGAGCACTCCAAGAGATGCTGCAACGTCGTTGTAGCCAGCGATCACTTCGTCAGCAGCAATGCCGTCATCCTCGGTGACCGGCCGCGGTGCAATGGCTCGCACATCGTGGGTGTCGAAGAGGTTGATGAGCCGAGTGACGTCAGCCCCGAGCTGCTCGAGTGCGCCGGTGAACGACCGTGAATCGATGGATTCATGGAGGTCTGCAACGCTCCACCGCGGGAGTTCCTCAGTAATGGCCATGTCGAGACGCTAGCGAACGCCCGAGGGCAGCACGCCGAAGGATTGGACTAGCCTTTTGCCATGGGAACCGACATGGAGTCTGTCAACAGCGGCTCGCCGCTCGTACCCCTCGCGGGCGGAGTCGTTGGGATCGTCGTCGGTCTCCTCATACTTCGCTGGATCATCGGAGCGGTATGGGGAACGATTCGTTTTGGGCTCACGATCGCTCTCGTACTCGGTGTCGTCTACGTCATTGCCCGTCTCTGGCGAGGTAGCCGAGCGACGACCTGACCAGCTACTGGACCAAGGCGTCGAGATAGTCCCCGATGGCACGACCGGCGAGGTCGACAGGATCCGCCATTGATGCGTCCTCACCGAATCGGTTCGAGAGCGAGACCACATCGACATGGTCAGGAACCTCGACGTCCGCATCGCTCGTTCCCACCACCGCGAGCACGGGCACACCCTCGGCGAGCGCCCATGAAGAGACGCCACCCACGAGTTTGCCTTGGAACGATGTGTGATCGAGTTTGCCCTCCCCGGTGACGACAAGGTCGGCCGTCTCGAGCATCTCGCCGAATCCCAGGCGCTCAGCCAGAACGTCGAATCCTGACTCGATGCGACCGCCCATGGCTACCAGGCCACCTGCGAGTCCACCGGCGGCTCCTGCACCAGCGATCTCTCCGACCTCGACGCCATACTCTTCGAGATAGATCTGCTGGAGACGGTTCAAGCGCCGAGTGAGCAGCTTGACTTGCGCCGGACTGGCCCCTTTTTGCGGCCCAAAGACCACTCCAGCGTCACGAAACTTCGTCCGCACATCGCAGGCGATCACGAGGTCGACTTCCTTCATCCGCGCCTTCGGAGGCATCCCACGAATGGCACCGAATCCCCCATCCGTCGTTGCGGAGCCTCCAAGAAAAACATGCACCGTTCGAGCGCCGAGTTCGATTGCCGTAGCAATCAACTCGCCTGTTCCCAGCGTGTCGGCAGCCAACGGGTCGTTCTCGTCGCGACCACCAGCGACCACCAGACCAGACGCAGCAGCCATCTCGATGTAGGCCGAGCGACCTTCGAGTCGCCAACCCGCCGAAACCGGATCACCATCCGGGCCCGTCACGACTGTTGTCTTGTTCGCTCCTCCGATGGCATCAAGCGAGCCTTCTCCGCCGTCGGCCAGAGGCACCCCAATCGCGTCCCAACCACGGCGTTTCGCCTCACGGATCGTTGCGTCTACGAGTTCGAAAGCGGTTGCGGTGCCGCGAAACTTGTCGAACGCGGCAACCAGTTTTGGCATCAGGTCAGACCTGAATCACGCCATCATTGCCAATGCGAACCACGATGTTCGACGCTTGTGTGTCGGCGATTGGTGACGATGCAGCATCGAAGGGAGCGACAACCGCATCCGGATCAACACCGAATGCCGTGGCAACAGCCCGAGCATCTGCCTCGAACCCCTCCATGTACAGAATGACCGACGCACCATCGACGTCTGCGTTCTTCGCCTCAGCAGCGATATAGCCCGCATCCGTGACCACGGTGGTGCCGCGACCAGCAACACCCTTGATGCCGTTCGTTCCGTTCAGAACAAGGACCTTGACCTCCGCAGGCGGACGAGCTGCCGCAGTGGGGACCGTGGTGGTTTCTGCAGCGGCGGCATCGTCGTCGTTTGCCGCATCGTCGGTTGTGGCGTCGCCCTCCTCAGTGACGAGATTCTCCTCGGTTGAGGCTTCAGTCGTCGCTGTCGTTTCGGCTGAAGCACTGGCCTCGACCCGCTCGCCCAAGCCGCGGTTCATCAGGAGCAACCCGATGACCACCGCGACAACGATGACTCCTATGCCTCGCGCAAGGTTCGCTCCGGCTGATCGACCGAAGCCTCCACCGGCGTCGTGTGCTCCAGCTGTCATGACTCGTCTCCACGGGTTCTGGATATGACCGGGATATGTCTAGCACCCAGCGGTCTCGGGAGCCCGAAGTGGGATTCGAACCCACGACATCTGCTTTACAAGAGCAGCGCTCTGGCCAACTGAGCTATTCGGGCACGTTCCGAGTGTAGAGACGAGATTCTCGATCAGACGTTCAGCTAGTTGAGATCGATATAGATCTGTCCGTCAACGAAGATCACTTCGACGATCATTTTCAACGAAGTGAGGTCGCCGGAGGGCGTTGCCCAGCACACGTTGCCCTCGACAGAACCGCCAGGAAACAGCTCGGCGAATGCGGCGAGCTCGTTCGGCGTCACGCCGCAGGTTTGGTCGAACGGCTTGAGAACGACACCGCTTGGCCCAATCGCAAAGAAGTTGAGATCGAAGACGTCAGCGGGCGCTGGTCCTGATTCATAGGTGACTCGAACCGGCACGGCGGCAAAGACACTGCCCGCGGGAGGCTCGTCGTTGAACTGATTCTCGTCCAACACCGCCTGGGTGATATCGGCAACGGGTCCCATGACTTCGATGACCCATCTGCGCTCTTCGCCACTATCGAAGTCGTCATAGAAGACCGAGACTCGATCACCTGCTTCATACGGGTTCTCGAACGTTCCTTGGACATCCCCGGACGGAGTTGTCTCAGCAACGGTGTCGTCGACCGGGGGCGCGGTTGACGTGGTCGTTGCGGGGGGAGCCGTTGTGGTTGTCTCGTCACCACCGGCAGTTGCCACCGGAATGGTGGTGGTTGCTGCAGCGGGGTCCTCATCGGCACCGCCGCGCAACGCGAAGAATCCGCCGATGCCGGCGACCACAAGAAAGAGCAGTCCGCCAAGGAGCGCAAGAATCTTTCCCGGACTGCCGCCGCTGGAGCCAGAAGAGGCGGCAGGCGGCGCGCCGTGAGCAGTTCCAGGCGGTGGGGTCGCTCCATACTCACCACTTGGCGCAGCAACGGGGGCTGGTGCCGCCGCTGCAAGCGGGGCAGGAGCCGGAGCGGCTATCGGGTCTGGCGCCGGCGCTGCAAGCGGGGCAGGAGCCGGAGCAGGAGCGGGCTCCACGATCGTGTGGGGGTCAGCAGTTGGCGTGGCACCGGGGCCGTAGCCCTCTGGCCACCACTTCCCGTCGCCCGCGACATACCAACCATCTGGCGGCGGCCATGGGTATTCCTTGTCGTCCCAAGCGGTGTAGGTCGTCATGCACCCTCCCTGGTCATGATGTCTCCTGTCGGCAGCGAACCACTTCGAAACAAGCAATTGCGCTGGCCATTGCGACATTCAGGCTGTTGAGCTGTCCGCTCATGGGAATCGCTGCGAGGGTCTCCACCCGCTGACGAACCAGCCTGGACAGTCCCGCTCCTTCTGCTCCAAGTACAAGTGCGACCGGGCGATCAGCTCCCAATTTGAGCTCAAAGATCGATCGGTCTCCGCCGGCATCGAGTCCAACCGTGTGGACCCCGAGATCGTGAAGTTTCGCTAATGCAGCGGGGATGCCCCCTACCAACGCCATCGGCAGGTGCTCGACTGCTCCCGCTGCTGTCTTCGTAACGGTCGGCGAAATGTGGACCGCACGATGGCGCGGCAGCACGATGCCCGTGACTCCAGCACACTCCGCGGTCCGCAAGATCGCTCCGAGGTTGCCTGGGTCGGTCACA